>JAFGCP010000115.1 GCA_016932595.1 Deltaproteobacteria bacterium | reverse complement strand
TGGGGTAGGGCAACCGGTCTGAGTGTGCCCGCACTAAAATCAGATCGGGTTGCCCTCTTGCAGTTACGGAAACGTTCCGCGCGTCTGGCCGGAATCAGCGTCAGACCTTGACAATCTACTATTTTTATAGGATAATAAATAAAAATTAAATAACTAGTAAGCCCCCATGAGCATATCAGCGCACAAATCAAAGTATAAAAAAATTGCCCTTGCAGTTCTGCTGCTGACTTTTGCGTCATGGTCGCATGAGGGGTTTGTAATATGCTATGGCGCCGATGGCCATGTCGAAATTGAGCGGCCTTCGACTAAAGGCTGCTGCACAGCACCGATAAAGTCTGCTCCCGTTACCCTGTTAGATCAATCTGAATTCGCTCACTGTATTGATGTCCCCCTCGAGGCTGCAAAATATATCACTTCGACCAGACATACTGCTTCGTTTCAAAATTATATCATACCCTTGAGTATTATTTCACCGCTGGTTTTTTCCATCAATCAGCCTTACCCGGTAATATATAGCCACGATATATCACCGCCTCACAACCCTTTGCTTGCAGTGTTAAAAACCGTTATTCTTCTTATTTAAAATCCTCCTTTTTTTCCAAAATTCCGCACCGCTGTATTTATTTTATATAAGCATTAAGTATTTTTACGTGAACATCATCATGCCGTGCATGACCGATGCTCCGATAATGTGCATCCAAGGAGGATCTTTATGCATATTCGTTATTATTGTCTCATTGTATTTATGTATTGCGTCGTTTTTGCTGGTTGCGCGGCACAAACCCAGGATGTCTTTCTGGCGAATCAGCGCAAGCTGGGCAGGGAGTTTGCAGCCTTTGTTCCCCCGAAAAATTTTTCCAATAATCAAACGTCGCCAGTCAGTGCCCCACAGGCCACAGGCAGCCTGACCCTGCAGCAGGCCCTTGCCGCAGGGCTCATGCACAGTCCTGAGCTCGCCTCTTTTGCCTGGGATGTGCGAGCCGCCGAGGCGCGGGAGCTTCAGGCAGGGCTTCTGCCGAACCCCGAAATATCTACGGAAGTTGAAAATTTCGGCGGCAACAATGAAATGCAGGGATTCAAAAGCGCGGAAACCACGGTTCAGGTGAGCCAGCTGTTCGAGCTTGGCGGCAAGCGCGGTTACCGCAAGCGGGCTGCCGAGCTTGAAAAGAATCTTGCGGGCTGGGAGTATGAAATCAAGAGGCTTGATGTGTTTGAAAAAATCTCTACGGCCTTCTGGGAGGTGCTTGCCGCCCAGGAACGCGCAGCCATCGCTGAGTCCCTCTTGAAGCTTGCCGAACAGTCATGTTCGTCCGTTGCGGAACAGGTTGCCGTCGGGAAGGTGCCGCCGGTTGAAGAGGTTCAGGCAAAAATTGCCCTCACGACAACGGAGCTGCAATGCAAAAAAATAAAAAGTGATCTTCAATCAGCCCGCAGCAGGCTTGCTCTGGCTGTCGGCACTTCCGGATCGGCTTTTGAAAAAACCGAAGGCCGGTTTGATGCTGTCGCACCTCTGCCCGAACTTGACAAGCTGCAGGCAGCCCTTGCGGAAAGCCCGGAAATGCTGCGATGGAAAGCCGAGCTTGAGAAACGCCAGACCGAGGTAAAGCTGAAAGACGCCGGAGCGATACCCGATATTACCATGAGCGCAGGGCCCCGTTACTTTAACGAAAACAATGACAAAGCCTGGGTGGCAGGGCTGTCTGTGCCCATTCCGCTGTTTAACCGAAACCAGGGAGAGCGGCAGGAGGCCCGCTGCAATGCTGCAAAGGCGGAAGAGGAGCAAAAAGCCGGTTTTATAAAAATACGAAGCGACCTTACGCAAACCTATCAAAGCTGCTCATCGGCCTTTGCGCTGGCTGCCGCTCTGCGCGACAGGGCGATTCCAGGAGCACAGCAGGCGTTTAAGGTGACGCGCGAAGGCTACCGGCAGGGAAAATTCAGCTATCTCATGGTGCTTGACGCGCAGCGCACCCTTTTTGAGCTGAAGCAGCAGTATGTTGATACCCTTGCAGATTATCATACAAACAGAGTAGCCATCGAACGTCTGATAGGCCAACCGGCACAATAACTTAAAATCCAGCAATAAGGGAAAAATCCATGAAAAATAAAAAATTATGTACCGTAGGTATGACCTGTGGTGTTTTTATTTTTGTTGCCAGTTTTTTTCTATCAAATGTCTCCAGCGCTGAAAAGGCTCCCGTTGCGGTACAGAAGCCTGGGGCGGACACGGTCGCCAGCGCTGCACAGGAACCAAAAGAATACGTGGATGAGCATGATGGTCATGACCACGATGAAAATATAGAAAACAAAGACCTACATGGTGCGCCGAAGGATGAACACCCGGAACATGTGGAGGAACAAGAAAGCCATAACCATGAGGCAGGCGCCTTCGGAAAGGCTGCCGCTGCTGGCGGCCCTGCGGGGGCAAAAGCAGAAACTGCCGATACCCATGAAGATGAGATCGAGGTTACGCCTGAAGGTATAAAGCTGGCGGAGATCACCCTGGCCAAAGCAGGCATCGGCAGGATCAGAGCCTCGGTTACAGTATCGGGAGAAGTCGGGTTCAATGAAGAGCGCCTTATGCGTTTAACCCCGCGGTTCCCCGGCATAATCAAGGAAGCCCGATTCAGAAAAGGCGACTATGTAAAAGCCGGTGATGTGGTTGCGGTTATCGAAAGCAATGAAAGCATGGCGCCGTATTCGCTCAAGGCCCCCATTTCCGGCAGGATCATAGAAAAGCAGGCGGTGCCGGGAGAGTATGTTTCTGAAGAGAAGAGCATCTATGTGCTGGCAGACCTGTCGACGGTCTGGGTAAACCTTGCCGTGTACCCCAAAGATGCCGACAAAGTCAGGCCCGGCCAGAAAGTATCCATTGTTGTTGTAGGCTCTGATACCAGCGCCACGGGCGCTGTGAGCTATGTTACGCCGGTCATTGACGGGCAAACACGCACACTAACCGCCTGCGTTGTTTTGCCCAATGACGACAATGCCTGGCGGCCGGGATCATTCGTTCACGGGCATATCGACGCCGGCGAGGGTGAAAAAGGGCTGGTGGTGGATAAGAATGCCGTGCAGATGCTCGACAACAAAAGCGTGGTCTTTGTCCAGCATGAGCCGGGCAGGTTCAAGCCCGTTGAGGTGGTGACCGGCGAGAATGATTCCCGCAAGATCAGGATCTTGAGCGGCCTGAAGGCAGGGGATGAATATGTCAACAATGGCGCATTTGAACTCAAGGCGAAAATCGTCACCAGCTCGCTGGGCGATCATGCCGGCCACGGCCACTGAGGAGGAGTTTGAATTATGGAAAAATTACTCCAGTGGTGCATGAAAAACCGCCTGCTGATCGTGCTTGCCATGATCGGTATTGTGGTTTTTGGTATCTATCAATACCGGGCTCTGCCAACCGATGCTTTCCCGGATATTTCGCCGGTCATGGTTCCGGTCTTTGCCGAAGCCGACGGCATGGCCCCCGAAGAGGTTGAGCGCCTTATTACCTTTCCCATTGAATCGGCCATGAACGGCCTGCCGGGTGTCAGGCAGATCAAATCAACCTCCGCTTTCGGCATGGCCGTCGTCTATGTCTACTTCAAAGACACTGTCGATATCTACTTTGCCCGTCAAATCGTCGCGGAACGGCTGGCCAGCGCTGAGCTGCCGCAAATGGTGGAGCGGCCGGGCCTGGGGCCGATTTCAACGGGCCTCGGCGAGGTTTTCATGTACTATTTGACGGCGGACAGGACTATTAACACTGAAGGCAAGCCGCTGGACGTGTATCTGCGCGAAATCAATGACTGGACGGTGAAATACCAGCTTCAAACCGTCCCCGGCGTAACGGAAATTCTGTCGATGGGCGGCCATGTTCTGCAATATCAGATCAAGGTGAATCCCCATGCGCTGAACAAGTACGCATTGACCCTTGACGATGTGGTTACCGCCGTCACGGCCAATAACCGTAATGCAGGCGGGCAGTTTCTTGTGTTTGGCTCCGAGGAATATCTTGTGCGCGGCATCGGCCTGATCGACAAGCTGGGTGACCTGCGCACGATCCATGTCAAGAGCGTCAAAGGCATTCCCGTCCGATTGAGCGATGTGGCGGAAGTCGATTTCGGCAGGGAAATCCGCCGCGGCGTGGTTACCCGCAATGGGAATGAAGAGGTCGTTGCCGGCATCGTCATGAAGCTGTACGGCCAGAACACCTCCGAGGTCATAGAGCGCCTGTACAGAAAAATTCCGGACGTGCAGCGGTCATTGCCAACAGGGGTCAGCCTTGTGCCGTACTATGACCAGAACGCGCTTGTCCAGAATGCGGTTGGAACCGTGCAGGATGCGCTCTGGCAGGGCGGCCTTCTTGTCATAGCAGTACTTATAGTGTTTCTGGGCAATATGCGCAGCGCGTTTATTGTTGCTCTTGCCCTGCCCGTATGCGCTCTTGTTGCGGCAATTTGCATGGGGGCGGCCGGCATGTCGGCCAATCTCATGTCACTTGGCGGTATCGCAATAGCAATCGGCATGCTGGGGGATGCCTCGATTGTCATTGTCGAAAATATATTCCGGCATCTGTCGGATGCAAAGCACAGGGCGAGAAGTAAAGTGGAAATCATTATTTCCGCATGCAGCGAGGTTGCCAGGCCCATCATTTTTTCCGTCGCGATCATCATCATCGTTTTTCTTCCCCTGTTCACCCTCGAAGGCGTGGAGGGTAAAATGTTCAGCCCCATGGCGTTCACGATTTCGTTTGCCCTCATCGGAAGCCTCATAGCGGCATTGCTGTTCTCACCGGTGCTGTCCTCTTTTTTGCTCAAACAGGGAACGCAGAAGGAATTTGCGCTGGTTGCCATCCTCAAAAGGCTGTATCAGCCGGTGCTTCAGTTTGCCCTGCGGCGAAAGCCTGTGATTGTCGCCGCCACACTTGGCGCCTTTGTTTTGTCTCTTGCCTTAATTCCCCGCCTGGGAACGGAATTCATTCCCGTCCTGGAGGAGGGGGTCATTCAGCTGAACCTTGCAATGGCCCCGTCAATATCGCTTGAAAAGGCCACTGAAACCGTGATGAAGCTGGAGCGACGAATAGCGATGTTTGATGAGGTTGAGCAGACGCTGGCCAAGATCGGCCGGCCGGAAGCGGGAAGCCATCCGCATCCTGTCAACTCAGCCCATATTCAGGTCATGCTCAAGCCCCTTGCTCAGTGGAAAAACCACAGAAACAAAGCCGAATTGGTGGAATCAATACAGCACGCTTTGTCAGGGTATCCGGGCGTGCAGCTCAATTTCTCCCAGCCTATTCAAAATATGTTTGATGAGCTGCTTTCGGGTGTGAAGACGCAGCTTGCAATTAAAATCTACGGTGACGATATAAATGTTCTCAAGTCCAAAGCCGGTGAGATCAAAGAGGTTATAGAGCTGGTTCCCGGCCTTGTCGACCTTGCCACGGAGCAGAGCTTCGGACAGCCGCAGGTACAGATACTTGCGGATCGCCAAGCATGCGCGCGCTACGGGGTCAATGTCGCCGATATTCTCGAAGTTGTTGAACTGGCAATCGGAGGAGAAACCGTCGATCAGGTATTTCTCAATACGCGCCGTTTTGGGATACAGGTCCGCCTTGATGAACGTCACCGTTCTGATGCTGAAGTTATCGGCAACATTTTCGTTCATACCGCAGGCGGGCTGCAGATTCCGTTGTCGCAGGTCGCCGAAATCAAAAACGTGATTGGCCCGCTTCAGATCAATCGTGAAAACAACCAGCGCCGTTGGATTGTTTCCGCAAACGTCCGCGGACGGGATATGGGCGGGGTCGTTGCCGACATTCAAAAAATCGTTGACGAAAAAGTCGAGCTTCCTTCCGGCTATTATGTGGAATATGGCGGCCAGTTCGAGAATCAGCAACGGGCGATGAAAAAACTGTCGATTATTGTTCCTGTAGCTCTGGCATTGATATGTCTCATGCTCTTCATATCTTTGGGAACGGTGCGAAGCGCCGCATTGATTTTTGTCAATGTGCCGCTGGCATTGATCGGCGGGATAGTCGGCCTGTTTATTACGGGGGAATATCTTTCCGTGCCGGCCGCTGTCGGTTTTATTGCACTGTTCGGCATCGCGGTTCAGAACGGCCTTGTTCTTGTCTCATATATCAATCAATTGCGTGAAGAAGGACACCCGGCCATTCAGGCGATCACCGAAGCATGTCTTCTACGGCTGCGGCCCGTACTGATGACCGCCGGCACCACGATTCTTGGTCTGGTTCCGCTCCTGCTTTCTGACGGAATGGGTTCTGAAGTACAACGTCCATTGGCGGTTGTCGTCGTGTTTGGTTTGATTTCGTCAACCGTTCTTACCCTTATAGTAATTCCGGCGCTGTACGAATGGTTTGCGCCGAAACTTGCGGCAGACGCCAGGAGTCAACAGCCACCCGCATAGAGGATGGCTTGATTTGGCACTGAAGGCAATAAACAAAAAGCAGGTGTAGTGCACCGCCGTTTTTTTGAAAGGAGTGTCCAGTGAGAAAAATCGAGGCATACATCAAGGCCCACCGTTTGCAGGAGGTTGTCGAGCATTTGCATGAAATCGAGGGTTTAACCGGTGTCAGTATTCATGACATACAAGGATTCGGCAGGATTCGCGGACAGGATGAGCCGGTTCGAATCGTTGACAATGCCATCAACTGGATTCCCCATGTCAAGATAGAGATTTTCTGCACCACGGCAACCAAAGACCGGGTGGTAGCCGCGATTATGAAAGGCGCGCATACGGGGCTTCGCGGGGACGGGAAAATTTATGTTTCGTCGGTGGAAGAGGCGATCCGCATCAGCACCGGCGACCGAGGCGAGTCGGCTGTATAATGTATCTTTATTGATGAAAACAACCAAAGGCTCCCATAGGCCTGGACTTTTTAAAGCATAATACGGTTGCAGGTCAATGCCGGCGCTGGTGCCGGCATTGACAGAAGCGCCGAATCATGGTGTTTATTTAGCATGCAAACTAAATTAAGCGCACGGATCATTATAGCCCTGTTTTCCTGCGCGATGCTTCTCTGCGCATTCGCTGCAGCGCCGCTCATGCACAAGCATTCTGCTACTGAACAGGTACCGCTGCAGGACTATGACGCCTCCTGCTCCTTTGTCAAGGCGGAAAAAGGCTCCGCAGGCACCCAGACCCAGAACCTGCTGGCCTGCATCAGCCTGTTGATATTCTTTATTGCCTTACAGCCGCTTGTCATGCGCCGCATTGACGATGGTATGGCAGTGCGCAGCATTTTTACCCGCAAAGTTCAAACTCCCCGCGCTCCTCCAGCCTGCTGATTCTTCCCCATTAATTTTGACCATACGTTAGCCGAACGCCGGATCGCACCGGTGGCGATACCGCCTGCCCGTATCTGGCCCGACGGCTGGAACCGCTATGTTTTGATAAGGAGTACCTATGAAAAAGTTTGCGTATTATGCAGCCGGCATATGCCTGTGGCTTGCCGTGTGCTTTTCAACGGCAGGGGCGCAGGATGCCGTAAGCCGGCAGGAAATAGATGCCCTGAAAAAAGAAATGCAGGAGATGAAAGCGCTTGTCGGCGAGCTCAAATCCGTCATTAAGCAGCAGCAGGGCGTTATCACCGATCTAAAAAAAGATGTCCATGAAACAGGGCAGGCTGCTGCCGCACACAGCGCCGGCAAAGACGATGATCACGGCATCGAGGAAATACTGGGCACTATAAAGCCGAAGGTAAGCGCCACAGGCGATTTTGTCGCCAATCTCGGCGACGACAAGCA
>JAFGCP010000114.1 GCA_016932595.1 Deltaproteobacteria bacterium | reverse complement strand
AACGGTTTCAGATCTCTGCGCCGCTTTCGGCCTGCACATGAGTCCCGCTTACCGGCAGCTGCTGGAAAGCAAACAGGCGAAGACGCAACGGCACACGAGCTCCCATGTGTATTCTCTTGAGACAATGGGCCTTACCCGTGATGCAGTTGTGGAAAAATTCGCGGCTGTTTTCGACCGTTTCGGATTTGAAAAATAACGCATGCAAGTGCGCTCTCAAAACATGATTTGAAGGCTGCCGTAATTAGTGCCTGAACGAAAAGTGAACGTAGGGGCTTAAAATTTTAAGCCCCTACAATAACACATTGATATAAGGGCGAACCCAACAAAATCATGGTTCAGGGTTTTCGTTCAAACACTCATTAGAACAGTGCTCTGGCAGGGATTCCCGAACGCCTCTCAGCCCGCCACTGTGTTTTGCAGCAAGCCGATACCGCGTATCCGGACTTCAACCTCATCGCCCGGCTGCATGGGCCCGATGCCCGACGGCGTGCCCGTGGCGATAACATCCCCGGGCAGGAGCGTCATCACCTGAGAAATAAACGATACCAGCCGGTACACAGGAAAAATAAAATCCGCTGTTGAGGTCTCCTGCCGCAGCTCGCCGTTCAAGCGGGTTTCAATGCGCGCAGCTGCTGGATCAAGCTCTGTTTCGATGCACGGCCCGATAGGGCAGAAGGTATCAAAGCCCTTGGCGCGGGTGAACTGGCCGTCCTTTTGCTGCAAATCCCGGGCGGTCACATCATTCAGGCAGGTATAGCCGAAAACATAGTCCGGCGCCTGCTGCCCGGAAACATCCCTGCAGCGCCTGCCGATCACCACGCCAAGCTCGCCCTCATAGTCCACCCGCTGCGACATTTTTGGATATATGATAGGAGCCCCGGGGCCGATAACTGCTGTGGCAGGCTTCAGAAAAAGCAGGGGCTCACCCGGGATCGCCATGTTCATTTCACGCGCATGGCCGCGGTAATTGAGCCCCACGGCAATAATCTTGCTCGGCATGCAGGGCGGCTGCAGGTTGACCTCATCCAGCCGGAAGCACTCTTTGCCGATGGTATGCTCCGTAAACATATCACCGGTGATTCTCTGCACCTCAGAGCCGGTGAGCAGCCCCTGGCACAGCTGCCCGTATTTCTCGAATCGGATGAATTTCATTGCTACTCCTTATGCATGGGGTATCATATGAACGGCTGTTGCCTTGAAGGAGGCGGCCACCGCGCTGCCTTCCGCAAGCCCCAGCGCTTCCCGCGAGTGATGGGTAATATGCGTCGAGAGAAAAAAACCGCAGTCAAGCTCCACCTTGAGAAAATGGCCCATGGGGATAATCCGGGCGATGGTTCCGGAGAAATGGTTGCGGGCGCTGTCGCCATCATGGCAGCCGGGCAGCGCAAGGGTCACATTTTCCGGCCGCACGCACAGAATGACCTGCCGGCCCGCCGCTGCCTGGCCCACGCATTCAATAATTTTATCGCCAATGGCAACCTGCACCGTGTCCTGCTCCGTCTGCAGGACACGGCCCTTGAGCACCGTGCCCATGCCGACAAATGAGGCCACGAACTCATCTGCCGGAAAATTCATCACATCCGCCGGAGCCCCCACCTGCGCCAGGCGGCCCTGCCGCATTACGGCCATGGTGTCGGCAAGCCTGAGGGCCTCTGCCTGATCATGGGATGCCATGACCACGGCAATGCCTGTATCACGAAATATCCCCTCAAGATCGTCAAGGAGCGCTTCGCGCGTGGGCGGGTCAAGGGCTGAAAAAGGCTCATCAAGAAACAGGATTTCCGGCTCCGTGGCCAGGGCGCGAGCCAGGCTTGCACGCTGGGCTTCGCCGCCCGAGAGCTTGCGCGCTGCGCGGCCCGCCAGGTGCCCGATGCGGAAGCGGTCGAGATTTTGCTCAACCCGGAGCCGTATCTCCTGCCGGCTCAGACCCCTGATTTTAAGCCCCGAGGCCACATTGTCATACACGGTCGTATCAAACAGCAGGGGCTCCTGAAACACGGTTGCCGTGCTTCTCCGAAATTCGAGTATTGAGCGCCGGCCAGCTACCGGCAGGGATTTAAACAGCAAGGCGCCGGCCTGCCGCTCAAGCAGGCAGCAGAGCGTCAGCAGCAGGGTTGATTTGCCGGAACCATTGGGCCCCACAAGGCATACAACCTCTCCCTGCCGCAGGCTAAACTGCGGCACCTCAAGAACGCGAACCCCGCCGCGCCTGACTTCAATATGCTTTACTTCAAGAAGGATTTGCTCGCTGTTCATCGGGGCCTGTCATGCTGCTGGATATGGGTGAGTATATAATTAACGGCAAAGGTCAGGGCGAGAAGAATGATGCCAAGGGCTATGGCGATATCGAAATTTCCCTTGCTGGTTTCCATGACCGTGGCAGTGGTGAGCACGCGGGTATAGCCCTTGATATTACCACCCACCATGATCGATGCGCCCACCTCGGAGATGACGCCGCCGAAACCGGCCATCACAGCCGCCAGCAAAGGCAGCCGCGCTTCCCGGATAAGCAGCAGTATCATTTGTATACGTGTAGCCCCCAGCGCCAGTATCTGCAAACGCAGATTACGGGGCAAATTCTGAATGGCTGCAACCGTTATCCCCGCCACAATGGGCGTGGCAATGACGGCCTGCGCAAGTATAATAGCTCCGGGCGTATAAAGCATTTCCAGAAATCCGAGGGGCCCGTTGCGCCATAAAAAAATTGTCACGAACAGGCCCACCACCACCGGCGGCAGGCCCATGCCTGTGTTGATCAGGCTGACCAGCAGGCTCTTGCCGCGGAAATCTGCAAGGGCCAGAGAGATGCCCGCTCCCATGCCGATGAACAGGCTCACCAGTGTTGCCGCTCCCGATACCTGCAGCGACAGCAGCGTTATGCGTACCGTCTCCGGGTCCAGTGTGCACAGCAGCACGATCGCCTGCCCGATGCCATCAAAAATTAAGTCCATAAAATAGGCCGTCAGTAATCATACCGGTGAAAACCGGGGGTTTTGGCTATAAACTAAAATCTCTGGATTCCGGCTTTCGCCGGAAGGACAAAATAATTCTTTTTAAATTTTCAAGAAGCCCTTTATAGCAAATCTGAATATAAATCTTTCCATTCCGGATTGAAGCCTTCAATGAGCTTCAACTTCCATTTTCTTTTCCACTCCTTTATGGCCTTCTCTCGTTCAATTGCCGACATTATTGTTTCATGCGTTTCATACCAAACCAGGATATGGACTCCATAACGCTTGGTGAAACCTTCAACAGCGTCATTTTTGTGTTGCCATACCCGCTTAATTAAATCGGATGTTACGCCAGTATAAAGTGTGCCGTTTCTGCGGCTTGCAAGAATATAAACACAGGGCAATCTTTCCATTCGAGCTTTCGTCTTCGTCACTCCGGCGAAAGCCGGAGTCCAGATTAACCCTGAATCAAAATTCACCACCACAAACACCCAAGGTGATGGTCATTCAACCAAAAGCCCCCGCCGGGGAGCGAGGGCTTTAGTTTGAAATATTTTCAAAAAGAAAGCAATCTCATTTGCCAAGGCTCTCTGCACTTTTTCCTGCATCGGGCGTAAACAGGGGGGCCCCGAACTTCTCAACGCCAAAGCTACCGATGAGTTTCTGCGTATCGGCTGCGACCATGAAATCGGCAAAAGCTTTTGCGCCGGCAGCGTTGACTTTCGGCCATTTCTGGGGGTTGACGTCTATGACATGGTAGATGTTCAGCAGGCTCTTATCGCCCTGGCAGAGAACATCAAGGCCAAGATTTTTCTTCAGCGAGAGATAGGTGCCCCGGTCGGCAAGGGTATAGCCTTTCTTTTCTGCTGCCACTCCCAGGGTCTGTCCCATACCCAGGCCCGTCTGCTGATACCAGCTCTGGCCCTCCGGGTTCAACGCGGCAGCTTTCCATATTTTCTTTTCTTTGGAATGTGTGCCCGACTTGTCGCCTCGCGACAGGAACAGCGTTTTCTTATCGGCTATTTTTTTGAAGGCTTCAGGAGCGGATTGCGCAGTCTTAATGCCTGCCGGGTCATCGGCCGGGCCGATGATGATGAAATCATTGTGCATTACGAGCTGCCGCCGCAACCCATTGCCCTCGTCCATGAATTTTTTCTCATCAGCCGGCGAATGCACCAGCAGCACGTCAGCCTCGCCTTTTGCGCCCATGGCAATGGCCTGCCCGGACCCGACAGCGATGGTCTTCACAAAATACCCGCTTTGTTTTTCAAATACCGGCAGCAGGGCGTCAAGGAGGCCCGAGTCCTGCGTGCTGGTCGTGGTGGCCAGAATGATATTTTTACCGCCTGCCGGCACTGGATCGGCCGCAGTTGCACCGGTTATCATGAGCGCGCACAGCAGCGCAGCAACAATCAGATAGCGTATTTTTTTCATAGCTGTCTCCTTTCGGTTACACTGTTTACTCCGTTCTCTTGTAGCGCACCTGTGGCCATGCGTCAATAGCTGTCAGCGCGATTTGCCGCCCTGTCCGCCTCAATCAGGGCTGCGCACAGCCCGGGCATGATAAGCAATTGATTTATAGCCATAATGATTCAAAACAACAGCGCTGGCCGCGGTTGTCCGTAGCGGCTTTGATCCGAAAAAATCGATGTGGCAGGCTGAACCGGGAAACTCCGGATACGTGGTTGCAGACCAGTAGTACCAGGAGGCGGTATCGGGAAAGTAGCCGGTATTGATGGCCGGGTTGAAGCGGGCCCCGTCCTGAATCAAGGCAAGCTCATTGCAGTCGGGCATACGCCAGTCGCTAAAGCCGCCGAACGCCTCTGCATTGAGCAGGTCAATAAAATCGGCCGTATCCGTGCCATCGCCGGGGGTGCCGCTGTCGCCGCCATTGGTCAGGGTGTTTT
>JAFGCP010000113.1 GCA_016932595.1 Deltaproteobacteria bacterium | reverse complement strand
GTCGGCAATCTCGGGAGCGATGACATGCTCAAAATCACAGGCGCCCTCTTCCGTTTCTTTGGGCTGCATGCCAAGCACGTCAGTCAGCAGCCGCTCGGCCAGCCGGTGGCAGCGCACGATCTGCCGCGAGGCATCATGGCCTTTCTTCGTAAGCGTGATCCTGCCCGCGCTGTCGGTCGTGATGAGGGCCTGCTGCCTGAGCTCGTCAAGCACGGGCTCGGTAAAAATCTCCCTCCCATGGCGCCGCTCGTCTCCGGTGCACGGCTCCCCCTCTTCGGTTAAATACCACAGCGATTCCATATATTCATCAAGCTCACGTTTGTCCATGGTTTTACCTCTATTTCTTTTTTGGTCAAGCCGGGGCTTGCCCTTTATTTTATATCCTCAAAATAAAATTGACCAGCCCGCCGACAATAAATGCCGCAGCCGTAATGACGGCAACCATCCAGGCAGCCGTTTTGATTCCGAGCTCCTTCACGATAGCCATGATATTGGCAAAACAGGGCGTGAACCCCGTTATCACCACCACAGCGACAATGGTCTGAATGCTGTCAAGCTCTCCTATTCTGGCAAGCTTGAGCACGATCACAGCACCGGCCTCCAGCCGCAGCAGGCAGAGAAGAAGCGCATCGACCATGGCTCCGGGCAGGTGCAACAGGGAGCCCACCAGCGGCTCCATGCCCTTTTTTATGAGCGCGAGCACCATAATCTTGTCCGCGATAAAAAGCAGCACCGCGCCGATCATAAAAAGAGGCACGGCCTCGATGGTGAACCACTTGAGCCGGTAATAGGTCTTTATCATGAGATTTTTCAGGTTCGGCAGCCGCACCGGCGGTATTTCGATAATGAAATCGGGCATCAGATCGGCTTTCACGAACCTGTTAAGCAGCAGGCCAGCAACGATCGCTCGGGCGGCAATGACGCCGAAAACCGCTACAACCGCAGAAAACGGCAGCAGCGCCAGTATGGCCAGGCTGACGCCCAGCAGGGGCGCGCAGGGGATGGCGCAGGAAATAAGGAAGACGGCGATAATGCGCTCCTTTTTCGACTCAAGTATACGGGTTGTCAGCACCGCCATAGTTCGGCACCCGAAGCCGAGTACCAGGGGCAGGATAGACTTACCGCTCAAGCCCAGCGGCTGAAAAGCGCGGTTGCTGAGGACGCACAGATTGGCGATATAGCCCGTATCTTCAAGTAAATTCAAAACAAGAAAGAACATGGCGAGCACGGGCAAAACCGTTCCCAGGGCGTTTTCAAAGCCCGTGGTCAGCAGGCCGTAATCGCCGAGCAAAAAATCACGCAGGGCCTCCCAGGGGATAGCCGCGGCAAGGTGGCTGTTAAGCGGGGCGAAGACCCTATCCTCCAGAAGCGGGACCAGAATGCCGATGCCCACCCGGCCCACCAGCAGGTAGGTACAGTACATGACCAGCAGCAGCACTGCCCAGCCCCATACGGGATGGCGGGACAAGGCGCCCAGAGCCTCGCCGAAGCGTCCAATGCCAGTGGGCGTGTGCTCAACGATGCTCTGCTCGACCCGCTCAGCCCACCTGCTGCGCTCTTCAAAAATGAGATTGGCGATATCTTTTTTCCCCCGGCCGGCGGCCCTTGCCCCGATAGTTTTTGCCTTGTCAAGAATAGCGGCTCCGTATTGAGCCCTCAGGTAACGCTCGATGCCCGGGGCCTTTGACAGCAGCAGCAGCAAAAACCCGTCAGCGGGCACGGCCTCTTCCGGAAAGCAGGCCGACAGTTCATCAAGGGCCTGCTCGATAAAAGGAGGATAGGGGACTTTTGCTGTCTCGACAATCGACGCGTGGTGGATAGCCTTCAGCAGTTCACGCACGCCATGGCCCTCGGACGCCACGGTTTCCACCACGGGAACCTGCAGGAGCGCTTCAAGCTTTTTGCGATTGATTCCAATACCCTTCAGCCGCGACTCATCTATAAAATTCAAGCAGACAACCAGCGGGATGTCAAGCTCCATCACCTGTGCGGCAAGCAGCAGCGAGCGCTTTAAATTATTGGAGTCAAGGCACAGGATGATAACCTCGGGGTGCTCCTGCAACAGTATCTCACGGGTGGCCAGACCATCTTCTGCGGGCAGGTCGAGGGAGAGAATGCCGGGCGTGTCGATGACTTCATACTCCTTGCCGTCAATGCGCACCGGCGCGCGGCTCACCTCCATGGTGGTGTGGGGCACATTGGCAACAAGGGAATAGGCGCGCGTCAGCCCGTTGAACAGAGAGCTCTTGCCCACATTGGGGTTGCCCACGATGGCGATACGGTTGATGTGCAAATGATCTGGCTGCGGCACGGAGGGCTCCGGATACTGTGTAAAATTCTGGGTTCTTTTATACTAAAAGTGAGCACTGAGCGCAAATTGTAAAAACCGAAAGCAGGCCGGACCGGCTGCTCGAAACAATCGGCTGTGGCAGCATGCTTCTCTGCCCTGCCTGCTTACAGCTCGGAAAAAAGTATGCGAATGCTGCGGATATGGCGGAGGGATCAGGGTTTGTCAAGGGCCTCGCGAACGGCTGCTGCAATATCGTTCACATTATAGGGTTTGTTCAAAACCTTCCGTATGCCTGCATCACGCGCCTTTGCCGCATCGGATTTTTCAGCAAACCCCGTGCACATGAGAACGGGCATGCCGGGCCGTATGCGCCTTATTCTTTCGGCAAGAATGAAGCCCGTCATACGGGGCATGATTTTATCGGTAATGACCAGATCAAAATAATGGGGGCTGTCTTCAAAAAGCGCAAGCGCCTCTTCAGGCACATAGGCCGTCCGGACCCTGTACCCCAGCGGCTCAAGTATCTGCACAGCCATATTCACCAGCGCTTTTTCATCATCGACGATGAGAATCGACTCCTTGCCCCTGGCTGGTACTTTCGATACTGTTGCTGTCGGGTCCTGACCTGCATCAGCCGCCGGCAGCAAAACCTCAAACGTTGAGCCCTTGCCCGGCTCGCTGCAGGCAACAATCTCTCCGCCATGAGCCTTCACTATGCCATGAACCACGGCAAGCCCGAGGCCGGTGCCGTCGCTCCTGCTCTTGGTGGTAAAGTAGGGCTCGAAAATGTGATCAAGCACATCCCGCTCCATGCCGTGCCCCGTGTCGCTGACGCTCAGGCGAAGATACGCCCCCGGTTTTAAAGCCGCATGGCCGCAGGTAACCGTGCCGTCATACATAATCCTGCTCAGCCCGATGTCGAGCATGCCGCCGCTGTCTCTCATGGCGTGCCCCGCATTGGTGCACAGGTTCATCAGCACCTGGTGGAGCTGGGTCGGGTCGGCCATGACAACATCGGCCGGAGCGTCTATGCGCTGACGTATTTCAATTGTCGCGGGAAGCGAAGCGCGCAAAAAGCGCAGAGTTTCTTTAATGATGGGTGTGATGCTGACAGGCCTCATTTCCTGCTCGGTCTGGCGGCTGAACGCCAGAATCTGCGACACGAGTTCCCGGGCGCGGCCTCCCGCGCGCAGCACCTGCTCCAGATTGCTCCGCAGGCGCTTCTGGTCCGTGCCCGGCAGCAGGGTCAGCTCCGTATAGCCGATGATGGCAGTAAGTATATTATTGAAATCGTGGGCGATGCCGCCGGCCAGGGTGCCGATGGCTTCCATCTTCTGCGACTGCCGCAGCTGCCGCTCCATGCGTATGGTGTCGGTTACATCGCGCTTCACGGCAATAAAATTTGTAATACTGCCTGCTCCATTGCACAGAGGCGTAATCGTAGAATCCTCCTCGATCAGGCTTCCGTCCTTGCGCTTGTTGATAAAATGGCCGCGCCACACCTGCCCTTTGTTCAAGGCTTCCCACATGCTCGCATAGTGGTCCGCCTCATGTTTGCCGCTTTTCAGCATACGGGGATTTTTCCCCAGCACCTCGGCAAGGCTGTAGCCGGACGTGCGTTCAAATGCCGGATTTGCATACAAAATTTGCGCGTGGCGATCGGTAACGATAATACATTCCCAGGCCTGCTCAAGGGCGGTTGCCAGCAGGTTCAGCTCTTCCTGCGCCTGCTTTATCTGGGTTATATCAATGGATGTGCCCAGCAGTGTCAGAGGATTGCCCTCGCCATCGCGCTCGGAGACCCTCCCGATTGAATAGAGCCAGACCCAGTCGCCTGTTTTTTTCTGCACGCGCGATTCATAGGCAAAACGCTCTGTTTTGCCCTGAACATGATCATTGATTGCCCGCTGCATCCGTTCCCGGGATTCAGGCTCTGTCAGCGCCATATGCTGTTCCCAGTGCGTATACAGTTCCTCCCGTGCATAACCCGAATCCCTGCTCGCCGTATCAGACATTTTAACGATTTTCATTCTTCCCGTAAGCACATCCAGCTCCCAGACAGTTTCCTGCGCAATATCCAGGGCAAGACGTAAATAGGCCTCCTGCGCCCGCAGCTGCTGCTCGCTTTCCCTGAGCTGCTGCAGATTTGCCTGGAGCTGCTGGTTGGCTGCAAGAAACTGCATATTGGTGGCATTCAGCTCCTGGTCACGGGCCTTAAGGCGCTGGTTGGCCTCAAGCAGGCTCTCCTCTGCCCTGGCGCGCTCGGCAATCTCGCCGGTAAGCTTCTGCTGCTGGGCAAATGCATTCACGATCAACCTGGCGATTTTACCGAATTCGTTGTTTGCCTGTGCCAGGCGCGCAAGCGGCCGGGGGCTGGCCTTTTCAAGGCTCCGGGAAATGCTCCGCAACGGCAGCCTTACGAAAAGCAGCAGCGCGACATACAGCATCAGCTGAATTGCCGCAAAAAAAAGTAGAAACTGAAAAATCTTGGCATCTGAAGCATTGGAGAATTCACGCAGCACAGGCGTATCGCTGGTAATCAGCATCTGGACAACGGGCCGATTGTCCCAGGCGCGCAACACGCGGGAAAAGCTGATCGTTCCCGTATCAAACGCATATGCCGTCCCGGGCACCGAGGTTTCGTCCCGAATATCTTCAATGCGTATGCTGCTCTCCGTCAAACCCGACAGCATGTCGAGATACGCGGGGCTCCAGAGGCGCCCGGCACAGAGAAAGCCCTGCGGCGGACTTTCCCGATCCCGGTCTGCTGTCGGCTGCAGCGGCGCGCATCGTATTTCAAGAACCCCTTTTGCTGTGCTGATAAAAAAATGGTGGAAATATCTTTGGCTGAGCATTTTTTGCAGCTGTATCTTCGAAAGCGGAAAGGCGCCGAGTTCAGGCGCTGCAGGAGAGCACAGGGCAAAGCCTTGAGACATATCCGGCCGCAGCAGCCAGATGGCGCTCAGGTTGAAGGCCCTGAGCAGCTTTTCAGGATTGCCGGGGAAAGGCTGCCCCGCCCGGCGCTGCAGAAAATCAATGACGGCATCGTCGTGGGAGTAGTCAAAAATAAAAGTTTCAAAGGGGGCTGCCTCAAGTTTGAGGACGCGGTCGAATATGGTGTTTTTACTGTCGATACTCGATCCCAGCAGCAGTTTCAGCTGCTGCTCTTCGGATCGTTGCACATACAAAAACCAGCAGACAAAAAACAGGACGGTAGAAACAAGCAGCAATGACAGCTTTGTTGTCGTTTTCATCCCTTAACAGCCGTATTTCTGAAAGACATAGCGCCCCAATACATGGCTTCACCGGATGTGTAATGCCTTCACAACAAGCATGCTCTCTTTCACCGCAGCTGCTGTCTGCGCCGCAGAATCCAGCTTTAGCCTCCGGCGTCATCATGCCCGAACCCGCCCGCCGTGATTCCGAAAGAAAATATTGCAGGTTAATGGGCAATTTTTTTATTTAATTTTACTAAATTATCAATACATGCACTTGGCGCCAATGTCAACCATACTTTACTGTTTGCCTCAGGAAGAGAGAAGCGGATTTTTTATTTTATACCTTTTTTTTCGTGCCCCGGCTTAATAAAACCCTAGCCTGCATGCTCCAAAACAGCGCGGCAGAAGGGGCAAGAAAAAAAGCCGCTTGCCGGACACTGCCGGCAGCGGCTTCATATATCATCCTGCGCAGGCAGCTTAGCGACCGGCAAGCGCCTTCTGCAAACCCGGAACCAGCTTCAGGGTCTCCTGCATAATTTTATCCTTGCTGCGGGGCACCTTCTCACCGTTCACCGGGTCGGTTGCCTGCACCTGGAAATAGCCGGCCACCGTGCCGCCCGAGTCCTTAACCAGTTGCCGGTGTTTCTCCTGGTATTTCTCTTCTATAAAAGAGTCGGAGGTAATGAAAATGACCACATTTTTCCCGTCGAAGCGGTTGTTTTCTATGAATGTTTTCATGGCAAGCCCGGGCTGTGAGGCCCAGACAGGCGCGCTCACGACAATATTTTTGTATGGCCCAAAATCAACCTTCTCGGGGTCGGTATCGGTCTGCACGCCAAGATTTATTTTCAACATGGCGCCGATGATGCCAAGGCCACCCTCGCGGTTGTTGCGGTCCTTGATTTCCCGCAAGTCGACATTAAGGGCCTTACCCAAAACTTCACAGGCCGCCTTTGTAGTGCCCGACCGGGAATAGTAGACAATCAGCGTCTTGCCCGCAGGAGCCTCCTGCGCAAAGGCAGGCAGAATGCAGGCTGCGGCCAAAAAAAGAATAAGAAGGATCATTGCCAGTATTTTTTTCATTACTGTATTCTCCATAAGATTACCTATGCCGGCCATGGATGCTGCCCGGCCATTCCTGCTTGAGGGGTCAACCCCCGGCACATGCCGCCTCTTTGTGCGACGCGTTCATAACGGCCTTCTGAAAAAGGCTTGCGGCGCATTCCACGGCCTCCAGCGCCGCCTTCCGCTCAGCCGCATCGAGCTGCTGCAGCAGCAGGGACAAAAAACCAAGCTGCTCGGCGCGAAACATGTTGAATCCGGCAAGCCCCTTGGCTGTGAAGCGAATATCGGAAAGCCGCTTGTCGTGCTCGTTCTGCGTGCGCTCTACATAGCCCATAACCTCCAGACGCTTCACTAGATTATTGACGCTTTGTATCGACATATTAAGCTTGCGGCTGACCTCGGAGATGTGCACGGTGTCGCTTTCGTTAAAAAAAGACAGGACCTGCATCTGCCGAAAGGTCAGCACGGGATTCCTGCCATGCAGGCTCCGGCCGAAGTCCATGCACCGGAACAGTTTCTGAAAATCAATAAAAAGCTTGTTGGTAAGCGTGTCAGGAACTGCTTTTTTCTTCTTCGGCCGCATAGTCACCTGCCCCACAATTCAGTGTATGTATTTTTACTATACGTATGTATACTTTTACTGGCGCCCTGTCAAGAGCCGTTTTTTGAAGCTAGTACAAAAATATCAGGAGCATTAACGCGGCCCTTGAAAACAGCCGAAACTGACCGTAGTGTTTAGCGAAGAGGTCTGGAATTACCTTGCGCCGATAGCGGAAAAAATTTAAAATCAGAGCTTAAGCCCTTAAACTGTCAACTTGATTTGAACTTGGTCT
>JAFGCP010000112.1 GCA_016932595.1 Deltaproteobacteria bacterium | reverse complement strand
GCACCAGAAATCCATGCAGCCCGGGCGGTCGGCAATGCCGATTTTCTCCAGACCCGGATGACCGTGGCTGTCGAAAACCTTAAACGGTTTGGTCTGCAGCATTTTTTCAATTGTTCCAAGTTCTTCTGACATTATGTAATCCTTTCATGTTTTTTTACTTTTTTATTGTTCAACAAGGATATTCATTTTTTATGACATTTCTACACAACTATTTTTCGGTTTGCTCCCAGCGCTGATATTTGCGCATGCCGCCCTTTTCAAAAGCCGAGCTGTTAACGGTAATCTGGTTGCAGGTTATCTTGCTCAGGAGCATGCCCTTTTTGACCATTTCGCGGGCCTGCTGCGGTTCGATCTTCATGGCTGTGGCAAGCTCTTCATACGGATATATATCAACAAGTACTTTCTCAAACTCCGGCTTTGTGCCATCAATAAGTTCGGCAGTGCCGATAAACTGGGCACACAGCACGGTACCCCATGACTTGAAATCCTCATGCCAGTTGAGGCTCACCTTCGGATTTTGTTGTATGTGAAAAAGCTTTGTGGTTCCTTTTTCATGCAGCCCGTAGATTGTCATCGTTGCAGGATCAAAGGCAAAGTCCGCAGTAGTGGTAAGCGGCACATTATTGAGGCTGGTGCCAAGAACACAGGTCCTCTTCTGCTTTTTGCCACCCATGACTTTTTCAATTTCAACCTTGATCTGCTCCTGAGGCATGATGCCCTGGCCTGCGGCATACTTAAGATAGGCGCCGTTGAGCCAGGCTTGCGTTGCCGTTGTAGCTGCATCGAGCTTTACTTCATGGCAGTCATTGCAGGTAACACCCTGGGGTATTTCGGGGTGATTGGCGCTGAGGCCAATTGCGGCGGCGTCGATCTGTTGTGCTTCGGCTTTTTCAGTCTGTTTTTCCACAGCGCCTGCGGAACTTCCAAACATGAGTGCAGTTGCAAGGCTGAAAATAAAAGTTGTAAAAAAAATCTTTTTCATTCCATAGGCTCCTTTTATGGGATGTATAGTTTTAAATTTTCTGCTCTACCGGGTTCCTGCT
This sequence comes from Deltaproteobacteria bacterium, assembly GCA_016932595.1. Classification (GTDB taxonomy): domain Bacteria; phylum Desulfobacterota; class WTBG01; order CAIYCZ01; family CAIRTM01; genus CAIWCT01. The sequence continues at coordinate 5,200 of JAFGCP010000112.1, read as the reverse complement.
GATCTGCTGAGGGGAGTCCTTGACAGGATAAAATATTTTTTTAAGAATACGATCACATATTCTCTCAGGCATGCATTTAGCGAAGAGAATCAGGGCTACTATGCCAATGTCAAATAGAAGAAGCATGAACTTGTTCATCGATCGTACTGTGCTCTGCCCTGCAAATAATTTTCACTTCTGATTCGTGAGGCCTATGCCTTTTTATATCGCTTTGTTTACCAGTTCCACCAGGCTCAGCATTTTCAAAGGGCTGCCGATTGCGTTGATTGAGTCGCCGAGGTTTGATTCACACCATGGACAGGATGTGACAAGCGCTTCGGCCCCGGTTGATTCAGCCTCCTCAATGCGCTCACGAGCTGTTTCCAGTGCAAATTCAGGAAAAGCCGAGCGCACGCCGCCGCCGGCGCCGCAGCACCAGGAAAATTCCCTGATACGCTCCATCTCGGCAAGCTTCAGGCCCGGTATGGCTTTCAGAACATTGCGCGGCGCGTCGAATATTCCTTTTGCACCGAAATTTCGCTCCCGCGGCGGCTCCGAAAGGCCCCACTTCACGCGCACGCCGTCCCAGATGTCCTGGGGCTCGCCGCCGCGGCCCAAATGGCAGGGGTCATGCCAGGTGACTGTCAGCGGCACCTCTTTGGTAAACGTGAGCTTTCCTTCCCGCAGGAGCTGGTCAAAATATTCCACGCTGTGCTTGACCTCAAAATTCATTTTCCCCACGCCCGGGTACTGACTCCGCAAAACGCCATAGCATCCCGCGCATGAGGTAACCACCGTCTTGACCCCGAGATCGTTGAACAGCTTTATGTTGCGGCTTGCGTGTTCCCGAAACATATCAACCATGCCGACCTTCAGCGCGGGGCTCGCGCAGCATGATTCGCTGCTGCCCAGTATGCCCACATCGACGCCGGCATTCTGGAGTATTCTCAGGGTCGAACGCGCCACCTCCTGCAGGTTTGCGTTGTAGGAGTAGGTGCAGCCGGCGAAATACAGCACCTCGGCCTTATCTTTTGTCAGATCCTTGACCTTCATTTTGCGGGCCCAGTGCCCGCGCCGCGAACGGGGCTGCAGCCAGGGGTTGTCATTCTGACGGATGCTGTCGACTGCGGGCATATGACCGGGCAGAGGGCCTTTGCCTTTTGCAACAGCCAAAGCTCGCAGCTCGTGAAGCACTTCCAAAGGCTCCATATCACGGGTGAACTTGCAGGTCACATCGCAGCCGCCGCAGAGGGTGCACGTGTAGATGACTTCGGCTGCCTTGTCAGTCATTTCAACCTCGCCTTCCAGCAGCGCGCGCGCAAGATCGAAACGGCCTTGCGCTGAGTAGGCATCGTATTTGTATTTCTGCATCGACGGGCAGATTCTGGCCCGCTCTTTGCTTTTTATACTCCACGGGTGCACCCATTTACACATGGAGCAGCGCTCACAGTTCACCAGGTCCCAGCGGTATTTTTCAAGACTCATAGCAATCTCCATATTTTTTGATTTTGGAATTTGAATGTGCTCATCCTTATTCCGCAATTTACAGTCCGAGTTTTCCAAGATTCATGATGTTTTTCGGGTCAAGCACGTCCTTGACCATTTTTGCCGTCTGAAACTGCACGGCGCTGCCACTTGCAACCATTTCGGCCCAGGCGCCATACGCACGGGTAAACAGGGCCCCAAGTCCGTACATGCGGCGGCTTGCACTGCCATGCAGATTCCGCATGCGGGAGCAGTCGTAACGGTCAACGGGGTCATAGGGCAGCATGAATTCAAGATGGCAGGCCCTGCCGTTTTCTATGGGCTGTACATATATGCCCATATCGTCGGTTGGCACAGAGACTTTTATAGCTTCCTGATGCATGGCCTCAACAAACCGGGAAGTCCTGTTCATGGTGGTTACGAAGAAAATATCCGAGCTTGCTCCTTTCAGGCGATCCTTCCAGTAGAGCTCACCGTCCCAGCACCGCAGCAGGTTCTGCTCAAAAAATGCAGCTGCGCGTGGAGCCTGGCTGATGCCAGGCTGCGGTGCAAGGCCGCATTCGCGGGCTGTTTCAAGAAAATCAGCCTCCTGCCAGGCAATTCTCTCATCGGGAAAGCGGCGAAGACCTCCGATGCAGAAAATCTGGATATAGGCGGGCAGGCGTTTTTTCAAGCGTTCATAATCTCCGGGCATACTCTGGGCAAGCATCAGGGCCAGGGCTGTGCGGTTCAGGATAAAGCAATCATATCCCAGCCACTTACGCTGCACCCGGTAGGTGAAATCAACCAGAACTTGCAAACTTTCAGATGCCGTAAAAAAAAGTTTCTGACGGGAGGGCAGGGGCTCAGCCATGATATTCATCCAGGTTACGATGCCAAGAGTGCCCTGCGACCGGGTATAGAGCCGGTTCCAGTCGAAGCCAGGCCCCCAGGGACCTACCATATCTGACTTGTTCAGCTCGGGTGGCCCGAGTGCTGCGGTGCCCGTGCGGAAGATATCGCCCGTGGGCATGACTATTTCCATGGTGTAGACAGGCTCAGAGTAATTAAACTCCGGGATAAGTTTCGGCTGCGCCTCAAGATTTGACGTAAGTACTGACTGGTCTCTGCGGGGCAGCAGCGGAAACAAGGCCCGCAGTTGTTCTTTCGCAAGCGCTTCCTGGAGCTGACCATAGGTCACTCCGGGCTGCACGCGAGCGCTGCGGTTTCTGTGGTCGATATTTTCAATATGTTTCCAGCCGGAAAGGTCGATTGCCGCACCGCCCATGCGCACCAGCGCGTTTCCATAAGTATGGGTGCCTGAGCTCAGCGGAGTCAGGGGCAGTGACGTTTCATTGGCGTATTTTACCAAAGCGCAGAGCTTTTCAAGATTTTCAGGTTTCAGGATACAGCAGGGCCTGCCTGCTTCTTCATGGCTTTTGTCCCGGCTGAGCGCATCAAGTGCTGCGGGATCGGTGCACACATGCTCCGCTCCAAGCAATTTTTCAAGACATGCTTTCTGCTGCGACGAAAAATTCTGACGATCGGTTACTACCTGGCTGTAGGGTTTATCTTCCAGCGGTTTTAAATAATCTACTTTTGCAAGCACGGTATCTGCCATAGTTCCTCCCAAACGATATAAAGTTCTCTCTCTGCAATCTGAAATTATGCATTAGCCTTTTGGAGGCTCCTGCGGCACAGGATAATCGGGGTTCGACGTCAACCGCGGATCTACAGCCTTCTTGATTTTTAAAACAAGCTCATGATAGTTGCACATGGTGGGGCCGGAGATATAGTTCATTGGCCCCAGAGGCCAGGTGGTGCACATCCTGCGTTTGACAGCCTCGACAACGGTCTGTGCATAGCTGTTAATGAAGCTAGCACCCGCATCAAGATCGTGCTCGAAATAAATCAGCGGCTCTGTTTCGGAGTAGTGGCCGAGCTGATAGGAGTTCAGCCAGTCATTATGCGTGTCGTCAGGAACAAAATGCCCTTTTTTCTGGCCCTGTTCGATGAGGGGCCACATATAGTCCTCGCTCATTTTGTAGCTTTGATCGATGGAGTCAAAACCGAAGCCGCCGATGACAAAAAAGTCGCCGGCAATGCGGAACAGGCGGTTTGAAAGGCCCGTTCGGATCTGCTCGCCGATATTATCCTGGCCGATGGCCCACAGCTCCGAGCCTTCATCAATAAAGCTGCCGCCAAGCTCTTTAACGATTGCGTCGAGCACCTTCTGCTCATAGGCTATCTGGCGTGCAGAGGAGAAACCAATAAGGGTTACGGAGAGCACATTTCGCCACTGCTTCATGAAGTCCGGATATTTCTGCCAGAAATACTCAACCGAGGGGGAAGCCCCCGAAAGAACCATGCTGGCAGGCTCTTCATGCACGGCAGCTGCGATTTCCGCATGACCTACCTCATACATTGCTTCGATCAGTTTTTTACGATCAGGAAACTTGATGAGATTGAGCTTGAAACGGTCTTTGGGAAAATCCACCTCAAAATTCGGGTTTGCACCCTTTACAGGGAAAGTCTGTGGGCCCGGATAGGGAAATAGTTTTACCGCCATGCGGGTAACCATGCCCATGCCGCCGCAGTGGCCGGAATCGGCCCGCAGCAGGCCTTTCAGATTCATGCCGGCGCAGTCGCCCCAGAACCAGTCGGCATTGGTATTTCCCCGCGAGCCGATATGCAGCAGGTCGCCGTTGGGCAGCACCCAGTCACAGCCCAGCACCCCCCGGTTATAGCCGAATTTATGCCCTGTGCCGCCCATTCCCTGAAACATGTTGTTCGCAACGACCGACACCTGGGCGCCCGCCTCGGCAATCGTTATCGTAAGGCCGTGCTTCATGGCCTCGGCCTGCAGCTGGGCATAGGTCACATACGGCTCCACCACGGCAAACATGTTCTGCGTGTCGATTTCGACAATACTGTCCATGCGTTTGGGATCGATGATAATCGTATCGGCCCTGGCAGGTATGGTCGGCGGAAGCAGATTGGTCCCGACCGGAATATAATTAAACTTATAACGGTTGGCGATTTTTATAATGGTCTGTACATCCTGCGTGCTGCGCGGCAGCACAACTGCTGCCGGCCGATACCGGCCCGATTGAGCATGAGTGCTGTAGATGAGCCACATATAGCTGTAGCCCGAAGTGACAGCCGGATCGTCGCAGATGTTTTCAGCGCCGAGCGCATTGGCCAGCGCCTGATAAGCTCCTTCTGGAAGCCCCATTATGCATTCCTCCTGATAGATTTTTCAGTTACGCATGTTTTTTAATGGAATCCACAATGCTGTTGATCTGAAAGTGGTTTTGATCCTCAAGATCAAATTCGACCTTCATGACAAACCGCGTAAAAATAACCCCGATTGAGAGAAAATAAATAGCCCGTGCCAGTTTATCGGCCTCAACCTGGCGGAAGGATCCCTCATTAATGCCCTGACGGATTATATCGGCCAGCGTGCCAATGTATTTGTCGTAAAAAGAAGTTATCATTTCCTTTGCATCAATACGCTCGGCTTCTTTGGCAAGAAATTCGATATAGATTTTGAAAAAGTCGCTATGCTCGCCGATAATCGAAATTGCGCGATCAACAAAAAGTTTGAGCCGCACTTCTGCATTTTGCCTTCCATCGATTCCGGCCTGGATTTCCTGAAAATATTTGTTGGCACCGTAGTGAAATATTTCAGTAGTGATCATAAAAATCTCCTTTTGTTGACCGACTGGTCAGTACAGTAATATATTTATAAATATAT
>JAFGCP010000111.1 GCA_016932595.1 Deltaproteobacteria bacterium | reverse complement strand
GGTGAGCCTGCTTGCCGACCGCGAGACCGGCTTTCGGCCACAGCAGGCCTTCGGCTTTGAGAGCCTTATACCCCTTGCCGAAATCATCGCCGAAGTGCATGGCATGGGCGTTGCTTCAAAACGCGTCACAGGAGACTATGAAAAACTCCTTGTCCGCTTCGGCAGCGAGCTGTCAATCCTTCGCACCTGCCCCACCGCCGATCTGCGCGCAGCAGGCTGGGACCTGCTTGCCGAGGCCATCAATAGAATGCGCAGCGGCAGGGTCGATATCAATCCCGGCTATGACGGCCAATACGGCACCGTGGGCATAGTATCGGCAGCCGAGCGCCGCGTCAAACAGCCCGCACTGTTTTGATGAGATAGCATTGCATCGGCATTCTTTAATCCGAAGAGAACAACACATGTGCACTAAATAATATCTTGGTTTTTTGTAGGAAATTAATTTTTATTTTATCCATCCTTAGCAGTTCCCTGTTTATCATGCGTCAGTTAAAAAAATGCTTATTGCCCTCGAACGCCCCCCTCGCGGCGGAATATTTTTCTTCTGCTGGTACGGGCTGCGCCTGTATTCCGCAAAACGCGCCATTTAATTAAAGAGATGCCAAAAAATTCCGATACAAATTTGTGATAGAATGTATCGCGGTTTTGCTGCAGTGATATATTATCGGTTCCTAAATTGGCTGAAAAAAAAAGAAAAACAGGAGCGTATGCCTGCCCGGTATTCCGTACAAAAGCACAGCGCGCAACATCAGCATCATACTCCTCGCGATCCAAGCCACGACGCAGGCACTGAGTATCCGCTGAGCGAAGCACTTCCCTGCGCGTCGTTTACCATGCGTTTAGTATGATGTGTCGTATCTGTGAGGCATTGTTTTATTAACACAAAAAAGGAGCAAAGGCATGCTGCAAGAGGCGGAACAAGCTGGGACATGGGCTCAGCTCGGAGACAGAAGAACCAATCCATTCATCAGGACGCGGCAAAGACGAAACTTTGACCGCAGGGGAGCATACCGCATCGGGCTGAACACTCTTACCTTTATACATGAAGGCGATGAAGTCTTTTATGGAGCCCTGAAGGATATAAGCGATACCGGCGCCCGCATCGAGATGGACCGGGCTCCCGGTAATGGGGCCTCCCTGTTCACTATGGGCGTGCCGTTTCTGAGCAATAAAAAGCTCGCGTGTAAAAGGGTCTGGTCTGACAAGAGCGATGATGGCGGCTGCGGGCAATACGGAGTCAGCTTTCTCGATCTGTCAATGCAGGAGCGCAGCGAGATGAGAAAGCGTTTTCTTCTGAATGAACCTCTTTTGCTGAGCCATGCCGAAGCCGCCGCTCGCAGAGCGAGCGATCATGCGGCAGTAACTGAAATAAAGACTTTTTTCATGATTGATGTCCGGCTTGCCCTTGAAAGCCTTATAGATATAGATATTATGATATCTCAGGGACAGCCCGGCGAGCTCATTCAGGCCGAATGCACTACAGCGCTGGACAGCCTTGTGGAGGCCGGAGACAGGCTTGAAAGCTGCCTGGACAACCCATCCCTGAACAGCGACATCAAAAACAGGGTGCGCCTGCTGCTGGGGCATTTCATCTACCAGTCGGCGGTTTTTAAACGGGGCTTTGAAAAACCGCACGGCTATCCCGGCGATTTCAAAATGCTTGAAGGCGTTTACAATAATCGCGAACTGTCAAGCGGCATCGGCCAGTATATCGACCGGTATGGCCTTGACGTTCCCTATGCGGTTGCGATCCGGCGCCGCAAAGACAAGATGCGCGACATACTCTATGATTTTATTGAAGCAGGCAGGGAACAACCGCTTCATATTATCAATCTTGCAAGCGGGGCATGCAGGGATATCCGCGAAATGTTCCGGCGCCCGCTAAACCACCCCAGCAGCGTAACCATTACCTGTATTGATCAGGACCCGATCGCGCTTGAGTATTCCCGTCAGACCCTGTCCGAAATCAGCACGGGCAACATACATGTTGAGCTTGTACAGGGCAACATACTGCGTCTTGAAGCGCTTGACCTTGGGCCTGACGGCAGCGTGGATATGATATACAGCATCGGCATTGCCGATTATCTTCAGGACCGGATGCTTAAAAAAATATTCAGCGATTCATACGCAAAGCTCAAAGCAGGGGGCAAGCTGGTTGTTGCCTATAAGGATAAAGATTCCCACAGGCCCATAGCGCTCAACTGGTACGGCGACTGGTATTTCATTCCCCGCAATGAAGATGAGCTGATCAGGTTAATCAATGCATCAATGGGTTCTGAAAACATTTCTATCAGCATTGAGCGGGAAGAGTCAGGGGTAATATTTTTCGCGATTATCACTAAAATTAAATAGCCATAAGAAATTTCATGATTCCTTTTAAGAGGCGGCGGATACCGTCTCTTTTTTATGCAGTCAACCAGCTCCCGATACCGCAGAACCGGCAGGCCTCTTTAGTAGTATATTAAGTTTCAGGGGCATTGGATATACGGGTCTTACAATTGAAGGTTATGAAAAAATTTATAAAAAATCAGACAGCGCAGTATGCCGATGCTCTCTTTGCGGGAATTGCCGCATCATCGGGCATACGGGATATGCAGCTCAATCCTTTGTCTCTGACGTTTCCACAGAAGCTCGAACAGGAGTACTCTGAAAACTACTTTAATAAATCCCTCAACAGGATACGACTTTCCCTGCTCCTGGCCATTGCGCTTTTTGCCGTCTTCGGTTTCCTGGACGCTGCTCTGGCAGGAGATAAAAAAGTCTTTCTGTGGTGGATACGGTATGCGTTCATTTGTCCCGGCGTGCTGGCGATCCTTCTCTTTTCTTTTACCAGACATTTCAGAGAGTATATGCAATGCAGCATTGCCCTGTCCATGATATGGGTCGGATTCTGCGTCGTACAGATGATACTGGTTGCCCCGCCGCCTGCAAGCTATTCATATTATGCAGGCCTTATTCTTATCTTTATGTACGGCTACACGTTTGTAGGACTTCGCTTTGTCTGGGCCTCCCTTGCCGGATGGGTTATTGTTGTGCTCTATGAGCTGGCATCCCTGCTGCTCATTGATGCCCCGGTATCCGTGCTTATCAACAACAATTTCTTCTTTATCTGCGCAAACATTATCGGAATGTTTTCCTGCTATTCCATCGAAATGTCTTCCCGCCGGGATTTTTATTTTTCCAAGCTCCTTGAGATGGAAAGGGAAAAGGTCCAGGCTGCCAACAGGGAGCTGGAGGCCAGGGTTCAGGCGCGCACTGAGCAGCTGCTGCAGGCAAACAGGGACCTGGAAGTAGAAATGCAGGAGCGCAAGCGCGCTGAAAAGGAGCTCATTCAGGTGCAGAAAATGGAGGCGATCGGCACGTTGGCCGGCGGTATCGCCCATGACTTTAATAACATCCTCACCGCAGTGGTCGGGTATGCCGAACTCGGCCTGCACAAAAAGCTCATTGAGCAGGGAAAAACAGAGTATATCTTCACTCAGATATTAAATGCGGGCAACCGCGCCAAAGACCTGATAAAACATATTCTAACGTTTAGCCGCCAGCGGGATGAGGAGCGGATGCCGGTGAAGCTCGGAAGCATTATCAAGGAGGCCCTTAAGCTGATATGCGTGGGGCTGCCGCGGCACATTCACATTCAGGAAAACATCCGCGCTGCCGCTGATACGGTTTTTGCCGACCCGACGCAGGTACATCAGATAATCATGAATCTGTGCACCAATGCGGCGCAGGCCATGAAAGAAAAGGGCGGCATTCTTGAGGTGGCGCTTAATGAAGTGCATATCGATCCGGCATCGAAGGAGCAGTATCCCGATCTTGCTCCCGGGGAGTATCTCAAACTGACGGTAGGCGACACCGGCGACGGTATAGATCCCAAAGTTATTGACCGGATTTTCGACCCTTTTTTTACGACGAAAGCTCCCGGCGAAGGCACCGGCATGGGGCTCGCGGTCGTGCACGGCATTGTGAAAAATTACGGGGGAAAAATTCTTGTCAGCGGCGAGTCCGGCAAGGGCACAACGTTCTCTGTGCTTCTGCCACGGCTTGAAGAACAGGCTTGCGATGAGGCGAATGAGAAGAAGGGCGCCTTGCCTTCAGGAAGCGAACAAATCCTGTTTGTTGATGATGAAGATACGGCCGTCGATGTGGTCAAGGAAATGCTTGAAGAAATGGGATATTCGGTGGTGACCATGACCAATGTCCTTGAAGCACTTGACCTGTTCAACAAAAACCCCGACCGGTTCGATCTTGTCATAACAGATAAAAATATGCCGAACATGACGGGTTTTGATTTTGGCAGAGAGATACTCCGCATAAAACCGGATATGCCCGTAATCCTCTGTACCGGCTATCTGGATTTCGGTGACACGGATAATGCAAAACAGTATGGATTTCGAGACATTATAAAAAAACCGCTGCTGATGCGCGACATGGCAGAAGCAATCCGCTGTGTTCTTGACCGGAGCTCCGCGCAATGATCAGACAGCATTGTTTCTTTCCCGCCTTTTTTTCAGCCCTGCTGCTGTGCGCAGTTTTATTTTTTTGTCTCATGGCGCCCTGCTTTGCTGACGACGGGACTGTTGCTTCAGGCGAGGCCGGAGCCGGCAAATTTAAGATTCCCCTTTTTGACGGTATTAAGCTCCAGACGACTAACTGCCAGCCGAAGCTCACCAACGCCAACCATGTGATACGGGATATAAATCGCTTGACCGGCAGTGATCTGAAAGACTGGGACACCATGACCATACAGACAATAGATCTTGTGCTCTGGAAAGATCTGTCGAAATATTTCAAGGCTGATTTTGCGATTGCAGGGTCAACCGGATCGCTCATATCGTCAAGCACCGGCTTTCAGCAAACGCCCTTTGATGTCGCCATTCGGATGCGGCAGCGCTACAGCGCTGTTGAGCTGTGGTCAAATATCTATTATTACCCATTGACCACGGACTACAAGGATCAGTATGCCTCAGGCAGGATTATTGAGCCCTTTATCGCAGCGGGGCTGGGCTATACGTTTTTCAGAAGTGAAGCAGCCTTCAAGTTCCGCAAGGGCGGCTATTTTTACGACAGGGCGCAGAGCAACTGGACCAGCAGCGAATGGGGCTATAAAATGATGACCGGTTTTAATGTCAACCTCGGCAATGTTTCCCCGCAGATGCATCGGTGGGTTGTAACGGTTGCGGCCTTTCAAATCTGGAACAGGCTCAAGGGCAACGCGAAGCTCCATGTAACCGATGAGCTCAAAATAGGCGGCAGACGGATACCTGCTGATATAACGGCGCGGCAGCGGATGGATATAGATTTGTCGGGCCCGTATTTTTCAATTGCCGTCGGACGGTATTTTTAGCTCAGCAAGGGGATCTTTTTCCGTAAAACGCGCATCTGGTTCACGGCCGGATAAAAAACGGTGCGTGGTTTGAGGTAAAAAACGGCGGGTCGCGCCGGAGAATGGGCGCTATGGCAGGATGGCGCTTGAACTCGCGGTCCAGAAACCGGCGAACCTGGCTTCGGCCCCAGCCATGGGGATGTTCAAATCCCGTGTACAGCGCAAGGTCGCCATCATAAAAAGCGCCTGTTGCCAGACTGGCGGCATCAGCGGCATTGACCGGCATATTGAAAACGGCAAGATTGAGGAAATCGATATACCGGCTGTTCGCAGCGGTGAAATCAAGCGTGCGACGCGCCGATTCGCCCGTTTCAGAAGGCGTGCCGAACAGCAGATACCCATAGGTGCCGATGCCCGCCCTGTGCAGCGCTGAAAGCGCCCGTGCCGACTGTGCCGCCGTTATGCCCTTACCCAGTTGTGCAAGAACACCGTCATCGCCCGACTCCAGCCCCAGCTGCAGCATCACGCAGCCCGACTCCCGCAGCTGCCTGCAGAAGCCCTCATCCTGCAGTTCCGGCGTCACGCGGGCAAAGCCGTACCAGGCAGCGCCGGGTGGATTTTCTATCATGCTTTTTAAAAATGCCGGGCTCAGGGCATTGTCAACAAGATGCAGCAGCCGCGGCTTGTGCAGCCGCACAAGCTCCCGAAGCTGCGCGCCTGCGGCTGCTATGGGCAGGGGCCGGTATGGATTGCCTTCGGCCTGTTCAGGGCAGAAAGAGCAGGCGGCCCAGTAGCAGCCCGCTGCCGCGCTGAACGGCAGAATCCGGCCCGGTGAAAAATACTCGTCAAGGGGAAAGCCCGAATAATCAGGCAGGCAGGCATCTGCACAGGCTTCTGAGCAACCAGCCAGCCGCAGCAGCAGTGCTTCTCCCGGGCCTGCTGCCAGGTGATCGGCAAGACCGTCAGCAAGCTGCGGCAGACCGGGCCTTCGCAGCCAGGAGGTAATAAGTCCGCCCCCAAGCACAATAGCCGACCGGCAGCCCTCGCGCCTGAGAAAACCCATCATGGCCCATGCGGTGAGCGCCTGGCTCAGAAAATTTATCGAAAATCCGATGACCCGCGGCATGTTCCGGGCAAGCATTTCACGCAGGCGCAGGCTGAAATAATGGTAAAAAAGATTGCTTTCAGGCTGCTCTGCTGCGCGTTCAAGATCACGGCTGCACACCGGCGAGAGGCCGTTATCGCTGTAGTCCGCAAGGGTAAGCTCCGCGCCATGCAGCGCGGCATGGGACGCCAGCACGCGGCTTATATCTTTAACGGTACGGCTATAGCGGTCTGAATTATCGAATATGGCGGGGCTGCGCAGGGCTGCAAGGTTTGTCTGGCGATTTTTAACGGCACGCCGTGTCCAGGTGTCCTGCGCAGGCAGGGGCAGGCGCAGCAGATACAGAAGCCCCTCAAGGCCCGCATCCCAAACGCGACAAGTGATGCCGGCACCGGCAAGGGCGCCTGCAAGCCGTGCCAGGCCGGGCGGCGGCTCGCAGGGCTTAGCGGCCGGCGGGTGTATGAGCAGTACCGGCATGCCGCTTCACCGCTTGCGCCATGCGATCGAGGCATTCCCTCAGAATGCTTCTCGGGCAGGCTATGTTGATGCGCTCAAAACCGCGCCCTTCATCGCCGAAAATATAGCCTTCATCAAGGGCCAGGCCCGCCTCCTGCTGCATGAGGGCTTTCAGCCCGCGCCAGTCAAGCCCGAGAGCCCTGCAGTCGAGCCATACAAGATAGGTTGCCTCGGGCTCTATGACCTGCACGTGCGGCAGTTGCCCGGCAATATATGCTTTCAGAAATTCAAGGTTTCCCTGCAGATAGACAAGCAGCTGCGCCAGCCACGGCCCCCCGCTGGAGTAGGCTGCCTCATGGGCCACCGTGCCGAAAGCACTGGGCCACTGCAACCCGCTGTGCACCAGGGCATTGGAGAATGCTTTTCGCTTCTCAGGGTCTGCAATAATGGCATGGGCCGTATGAAGTCCTGCAAGATTGAAGGTTTTGCTGGGAGAGGTGCAGGTGATGGCCGCCTGCAGGAAGTCATCAGACAGGGCGGCAAAGGGGATATGGCGATAGCCGGGCAGCACCAGGTCGGCATGAATTTCATCAGCAACAACGGTAATCTTGTTGTCGCAGCAAATGGCGCCCAGCTGCTCCAGCTCAGCCTGCGTCCAGACCCTGCCCACCGGATTGTGCGGGCTGCACAGTATCATAAGCGAAACATCAGGATCCCGGGCCTTGCGGGCAAGGTCGTCAAAGTCCATTTCATAGCGGCCGTCCGACAGCCGCAGGGGGTTATTGACGACGCGCCGCCCGTTTGCCAGAATTGATCGCATGAAAGGATAGTAAACCGGCTGCTGTATGATGACACCGCCGCCGGGTCGGGTAAAAGCCTGCACCGCCATATTAAGGGCCGGTACAACGCCGGGGCAGAACACCAGCCAGTCTTTCTGGAGCTGCCAGCCATGACGCTCATGCATCCAGGATAGAGCAGCAGTATAATAGCCGTCCATGCATGCAGAATAGCCGAAAACACCATGCCGGGCGCGCTTGGCAAGGGCGTCGATCACGGGCTGCGGGGATGCAAAGTCCATGTCAGCTACCCACAGGGGCAGCAGGCCCTGCCCGCCAAAAAGCCTGTCCGCGAGATCCCACTTCACCGAAGCGGTGCCGCGCCGCTCGATGACGGTATTGAAATCGTATACTGTTGTATCCGGCATTGCTGTATCGGCGGCCTCCTTCTTGACAAACACCGGAAGGCATTATATGCTGATAGATAATGAAAATCCAAGCTAATTAAACAGCTTACCAGATGATAGCATTCAACATACTGCTGACCATCCTGCTCGTTCTTCTCAACGCATTTTTTGTTGCTGCGGAATTCGCCATTGTCAAGGTTCGCCTTTCCCAGATTCAGCTGCGGGGGCAGTCGGGCAGCAATGTCGCGCGGGTCACCGAGCATATCGTCAATCACCTGGATGTCTATCTTTCGGCGACTCAACTGGGCATAACATTTGCGAGCCTTGGCCTTGGCTGGATCGGCGAAACCGTCGTGGCCGAAATATTCATAACGGTCTTCGGCCTGCTGCATATATCCCTGTCGCCCGAAATAATACATAAACTGGCCCTCCCGACGGCGTTTTTTACTATTACCGCCCTGCATATCGTACTTGGCGAGCTTGCCCCTAAATCCCTTGCCGTGCAGTATACCGAGCGCACGGCCATGTTTGTCGCCCTGCCGCTGCGCGCGTTTCACTTCATCTTCAACCCGCTTATCTGGGCGCTCAACAGCACGGCAAACGGCCTGCTGAAGCTCATCGGCATCAAGCCCCTGAGCCAGCATGAGCTCTACTCGACCGAAGAGCTTCGCCTAATTCTTGATCAGGGCAAGGCCTCCGGCGCCATCAAATCCGCAGAGCATGAGCTGATCACCAATGTGTTTGAATTCTCCGAGCGCACGGTGCACCAGATCATGGTGCCCCGCACCCGCATCATCGCCCTTGACATCACCACGGCCGGGGAAAAGGTGGTCGATTTTTTTATCGAGGAAGGCTTCTCGCGCATGCCGGTGTTTCAGGGCACGGTCGACAATATCATCGGCATCGTGCATGCCAAGGAAATTATCGCCCTCATACACAACCCCCAGCTGATCATCCTGCATGATCTTGTGCGCCCGGCATATTTCGTGCCCGAGACAAAGCCCATCAACAAGCTGCTGCGCGACTTTCAGCGCAAGCGCATTCACATGGCCGTCGTGGTGGATGAGTTCGGCGGAACGGCGGGCCTGGTGACGCTTGAAGATATTATGGAAGAGCTTGTCGGGGAGATTCAGGATGAGTATGACGAGGAAAAGCCCATTGTGGAAAAAGCAGGAGAGCACGAATACAATGTGCGCGCCTCTGCCGCCATCACCGATGCCAATGAGCATCTGCCCATTCCCCTGCCTGAAAGCGAGCAGTATGACACCGTGAGCGGCCTTGTCAACGATGCCTTCGGCCGCATCCCCGAGATCAGCGAAACAATCAATTTGGCCGGCTATGAATGCACGATCCTGCAAAAGGCCAAGCGTAGCGTAGCGCTTGTTCGGCTCAAGGTGATAACAGACCCGGAAGCTCAGGAAGCCGGCACGCCGGAAAGCAATTGATGCTGCTTCCACGTGCTGCAGGAATATAAATGCGCATTGCAGGAACTGGTATTTCAGGATTTTCGTTCATGCAGAGCATTTTCCTCCATACTGCAGCCCCCATAAAAACACCACCTCCTAAAAACGAAAACTCTATCCGTTCGCCCTGAGCCTGTCGAAGGGTGAAATGCTCGATGGTCGACTTTCCGTTCATGGTTCGACTCTTCGTCTGGCTCAGAGCTCACCACGAACAGCCCTTACCATGCATGCAATACCGCTATAAAATAATGGGCCACGTCTGGCATTGACAAAAAACCCCGCCGGGCAGGTGAGCC
>JAFGCP010000110.1 GCA_016932595.1 Deltaproteobacteria bacterium | reverse complement strand
GCCGGTCATGGCAAGCGATACGGGCGGCCAGAGGGTTCCCCAGACGCCCTGCTCCTGCGTGCAACGGCCTTCGCGGATGAATTTTTTATTGAGCGCTGCCGGCGGGTTTACCAGAAGGATGTTCATGCTGGCGGTCCTGTGTGTGCGAAGGCGGGCAGGGGGCGCCCGATCCGCTGATGCTGTTTAGAAGAAAAGATATTTAAAAAGGGTATAGACATATCTGAAGGCGACTTTTTTGACGCTGATTTTGGAGTAGCCCATTTTTCGCGTATGTTCATGGGATGGCACTTCAGCCATGCGGAAGCCCTTTTTCAGGGTCCGCATGGTCATTTCCTGCTCGATGGTGGTTATGTTTTCCTGCAGGTCAAGCTGTTTCATGACATCGGTTTTGATGGCGCGGAAACCATTCTGGCTTTCGCTGAGCCTGACCTTAAAACGCCAGTTTATCATCGCCGTAATGAAGGAACTGCCTGCCAGGCGGAAGAATTCGTCAAATCCGCCATGCAGCTCGCTTGAGCCGCCGGTGAGCCGGGAGCCTGCCACATGGTCTGCTTCTCCCTTGAGTATAGGGTA
Source organism: Deltaproteobacteria bacterium (assembly GCA_016932595.1). Lineage (GTDB taxonomy): Bacteria > Desulfobacterota > WTBG01 > CAIYCZ01 > CAIRTM01 > CAIWCT01. Next base: position 6,276 of record JAFGCP010000110.1, on the reverse strand, counting down.
GATAAGCTTGGGAATGTCCTCCGGATCATGGGAGCCGTCGGCATCGATAAAGACGGTGATTTCAGTTTTGACGAAATTGATCACATGACGCAGCGCTGCACCCTTGCCCTTTTTATTATCAAGAATGACCCGCACGCCTGCCGCTTCGGCGACCTCGCGCGTGCGGTCGGTCGAGTGGCCGTCCACCACCAGTATTTCATCGGCATAGGGGCGAACACGTTCGATAACTTCGGGCAGGGTGTGCTCTTCATTCTTTGTGGGAATAACGACCGTGACCTTCATGGAGGCTCCTTGTTTGCTGGTTTATTCAGGTCAGAATGAAGATATTTTATGAGTATTAAAATAAATATATTTTAAAAATATATAAAGCTATTGATGGACTGTCAAGGCGTATTTTGCGCATCAGGTGAATATACTGCTGAGTGGTGCGATGCCGTGACAACCGTGAAGATAAGGGATGCGGCAGCCAGGGGGTAAAAAAGATACATAATTGAGGTCAGCTCCAGCACCCATCCGGTCACAAGAGGCCCTGCTATGGATCCCAGGCCATAGAAAAAGCTGAACGAAGCATTTGCCGTGCCGAATTTTTCCGGCGGCACGAGCTCTCCTATCAAGGCAAGGGATACGGGATAGAGCGCGCCTGCGGCTATTCCCACGCAGCAGGTAAGGCAGCAGATGGCCCAGTACGAGTGAAAAAAAGTAAATGCGACAGTCGTGCAGACAAGCAGCACCCCGCATGCTTTCAGCACCGCCTGTTTGCCGAACCGGTCGGCGAGCCTGCCCGCCGGGAATGGCGACAGCACGCCGCCGATTGCAAAAAGGGTGAAGACCATGCCAAGGCGCGCGCCCCTGAAGCCGAGCCGGTCAAGATAGAGCGATAAAAAGGATGCCAGTGAAATTTCAACCACGGCATAACAGGCTGCTGCGGTGAGCGGTATTTTAAGCACGCTGATGAGCCTGAAAAAATCATACTCGGTTTTGCTGATGGGCACCTGGTGTTCATGGTATAATAGCTGAAGAACGGCCAGGGCAGCTGCGCAGCTCAGTGCAGCGGCAAGAAAAGGAGCTGCCTGGTTAAAAGCCCAGAGGCTTGTGCCGATCACCGGGCCTGCGGCAAAACCGATTCCGAAAACAAGGCCGTAGAGGCCCATATTGGTCGAGCGGCGCTCCGGCGGCGATACGGCATTGATGGCTGCCTCGGTCGGGGCAAACAGGAGCGCCGAGCCGATGCCCTGAGCGATGCGGATGAAATAAAACCACGCAAGCGACGGCAGATACGGCATGGCCAGCAGAGATGCGCCGAACAGGGCAAGCCCCGCAAGGATCATGCGCTTTGATCCGGCACGCTCGATCCACCTGCCCAGCAGGGAGGTTGCAAGGGTGAACGCGATAAAGTATGTTGTCTGTATCTGGCCGATGGCGGCTGTGGTGGCCCCGAAGCTTTTCATGAGCAGGGGTATGAGCGGGGCGGTAAAGCTCATGCCCACAGCAAGCAGAAACACGGTTGCCAACAGCGCTGCGAGTTCTTTTGTCATAAAGGCACCGGGCAGTGAAAAATTTTTGTCATTATGGGCATGCATTGATGATCTGTCAAAGCATTAATTACAGAACCAGCGTATTTGCGGCCAGGTGTTTTGTTGCCGTGGCGGCTGTGCTTCTGCTGGCCGGCTGCTCCGGGGATATGCGCCGCGACTACTTTGCCGACGGCTCGCTTAAAACGGAGGTTCCGCTCAAAGACGGCAGGCCCGAGGGCACGGCGCGGTATTATTACCCCGGCGGCAGCCTGCAGCGCGTAGAGCAGTATGCCGGGGGCGTACTTCATGGCAGGGTATGGCACTACGGGGCATCATGCGTTCTGACCAAAAGAGAGCAGTACCGCAACGGCCTGCTTGACGGCGATGCCAGTACCTTTTTCAAAAATAAAAAACCGGCCTTGCAAGCTGCCTGGCGGGACGGCATACGCAATGGCACCTCTGTCAGCTATTATGAAAGCGGCGGGATTAAAACCGAAGGCTTCTACACAAACGGCACGGAAGACGGGCTGCGCATTACCCGCTTTGAAAAAGGCGGGATTTTGAAAGAAGAGCCTGTGCGGGCCGGCTTTATTCAGGGCGCGGTGCGTGAGTATTATGAAAGCGGCCGGCTCAAAAAGCAGATCGATTTTTATAAAAGTATGGCCGAGGGACAGAGCACGGAGTATTATGAAGCCGGCGGCGTCTTTCGCAGCGGCGTCTGCCGCAATGGATTGCCGGAGGGCGTCTTTTTTGAGTATGCTGCCGACGCAAAGCTGAGCGCAGAGCTGCCCTATAAAGCAGGGAAGCTTGATGGAATTCTAAAAACATTTTTTCCGGACGGCAGCGTGAGCAGCCTGACGCCGTATGTTAAGGGCAGGCGTGAGGGAACGGCAATGCGGTATTATCGCAGCGGCACGGTGCTTGCCGAAGAGCGGTATGCCGATGACCTGCGCGAGGGAGACTCGGTTGTGTACTTCGAAAACGGCAGGGTGGAGATGGCCGAGAGCTATCATGCGGGCCTGCCCGACGGCCCGTGCAGAATGTATGACCGCAAGGGCAGGCTGCAGCGCCGGCACCAGGCGGTCCGCGGGCTGCTTGACGGCCCCGCCGTTATTTATCATGAAAACGGCGTTCAGGCTGCCGGGTTTCTGTACGCAAACGGCAGGCTCAACGGCCCGGCTTTTTGGCAGGACGAGCGCGGGCGGCGTATCTGCCGGGAGAACTATCGCGATAATATGCTCGAAGGCGTCTACAGCACCTGGTATCCCGGCAGGGGCATTATGGAAGAAAGGCTGTACAAAGAAGGCAGGCCCGACGGGCTTACCAGGTATTAAGACGATCTCGGCCGCCTGACCGGCGAGACGGTTTTTGCCGCCGGAGAGCCGGCAGAGGCGCGCGAGTTTTTTGAAAACAGCCGGCTTCGTATTTTTGAATTATATGCCGATGGCGAGCTTGTGAGCAGAAAGACATTTGACCGGACGGGCAGGGCCGAGTCGGAACAGGTGTTTGAGCCGGAGCCTGAAAATCAGGAGTCGGAATCCAGGAGTCAGAATCCAGAAGCCGGAATCAAGAAGTAAAGACTTGGAGTTCATCATGAAAAAATAGCGGAAATGTTGCGGTATCTTATTATCAGGAAAAACAAACAAACTCTTTGAAGCTGCAGAGTCTTTTTTTCTGAATTCTGGCTTCTTCTCTAAAGGACCTTAAACAATGCATCAGTTGAAACTGCCATTTCCTGCGACGCATGACGAAAAGCATATCGTTGCCTATCTCCAGAAGAAGACCGGCAAGACTATTTCTCTTGTGGTCACCGAAAATGCAACGTCCATGATTTCTTTCCGGAAAAAGGATACGACTGTGGCGCTGCGGCTTCACCGCCTGTTTCTCGGGTCCGACACCTGCATTCTTGATGAAATAGCCGGATTTATAAAAAACCGGCGCTACGCCATGAAGCATACCCGGGCGTTTATCAACAATAACCGGCATGCCCTGAAATCACCGGCTCCCCGCCGCATTACCATAAATCCCTGCGGCAAGCAGTATGATCTTATCCCTGTTTTTGAAGGGCTCAACAGGCGCTATTTCGACGGGGCAGTCACGTCTGCCATTACCTGGGGCCGCAGGGGGGCGCGCCGTTTTCCGGCCCGCCGGACCCTGGGAACGTATCTGGAAGAGCGCAATCTTATCCGCATCAACCCTGTTCTTGACAGCCGCCGCGTGCCGCTGTTTTACCTTGAGTTTATCGTCTATCATGAAATGCTGCATGCAGTCATGGAAAGCGAGGTCAAAAACGGCAGGCGCAGCATTCATGCCAAAGAGTTCCGCCGCAGGGAAATGCTTTTTGAGCAGTATGACCGGGCTGTGCTGTGGGAGCGGGAAAACAGGTAGGAATATCAGGCGTGGGAATCTGGATTTGAACTAACAGTTTTTATAAGATGATTGTGACTTTATCTGACAGTGACAATGTTACCAGAAGTATCAGGTAATAAATCCAGAGTTATTCTGATGTCAAAGCTCTGTCACGCTAGTGTTGACTTTTTAGAGAAAAAGCCTGACCACTGCATATAGTGGCCAGGCTTTTTGTTGTGTTCTCGGATTAACGAGCTAAATTCCTTTTTAAGGAGAGTATGCATCAGCCGCTTTTTTAACTGAACGCTATTTTGCCTATGCTTGCCTACCCTAAACTCAGCATTGCGGCTTTCCTGTTGGACAAATACTAATCCGGACAATTCAGGATTACCAACCTCGACATGCAATAATTTGAACGACGTACTGCAATAAAAAAGGTGCCCGGCAGTGCTGACCTTTTACAAAAAAAGGCTTACCCGCGCTATGGAGCAGCTAAGCCTTTTTGACAAATGAAATATCAGATATGCTGCGAACTGGGAAACAAAAGGCCGCCCGAAGGCGGCTTTTTGTTTCCCTCTTTCCCCTGTTAGAAACGATACTGGTGCTTGTTCACATATTCGGTCACATCAACTTCCTGCGGCTCTTCGCCCGCCAGGGTTATGGTGACTATGCTGTCGCAGGTCCCGTCGCCGTAATCAATACTAGCGTCAAACCCTTCTGCCGTATTCACAAGATGCACGATGCCGGAGGTGGGCATGGGGCAGGTAAATTGCTGCGTGACATTGTCGAAATCCATGGCATAAGTGTTTTCATCTTCGTCGGTATAGGTTGCGCCTCCATTGATAACCAGAGACGGAACTTCAAGTGTAGAACTGCCGCCGAGAAGATCTTCTAGAAATTGGGCGATAGAGACTTCGGCTGTAAGATTATCATACACGATACTGCGCGTACGACCGTCGGCATGGGTGGTAGTCATGTCGCCGTCTATCTGTGCAAACGGCCCGTTTTTCTGAATGTATAATTTCTGATTGATAGAGCCGTTGGTTACAAGACCCTCCATCGTCATATTATCAACTTCCAGATCCGTTTCAAGATACAGCTGCAGCTCATCATCAAGCTTGACAGCCCACTGCCCGTTTACCGTGCCCGACATGGCAATGCCGTTCACAATGCAGTCCGGTGCATACGTGATAGTAATATTTTGTGTAAAAACTGCAGGGGGTGTACTGGCTTGCAAGTACAACTTAACAACCGGGCAGCCGGTCAGGGCAGCCATAGTCTGCACGCCGGCCTCTTGTGCAGCTGCTGAATTGGAACTTCCGCCAAACAGCGCGCCCGTCGGATTGGTCACCATCATGGAATTTACCACCGCGCCGGTGGCGACAGACAGTTTATGTTTTTTTTCCTGGGCTTTTTTACATCCTCCCAGCATCAGGCCGCTTACGCAGAGCGCGGCGATCATCAAGCAGCTACACAGTTTTTGATGCTTCTTCACAACGATCTCCTTTCGATAAATAGTGATAGGTAGTGTCGCTTCGGTTGAAAACCAAAGCCATGTTAGACGAATTTCGGGATTCCTGCATCGTTACACATATCTGCATGTGATCATCATGCATTCTTTGACCCTTTTGCCCGAATGTGTTTTGGAAGAGTTACCTCATCCACTGTATGAAATCCCAGCCTGTTGCTATTAACTCAAAAAAAAACAGGCCTCTTCTTATGGGTAAGAAGAGGCCTGCCGTAAACGCCATTTTGCTCCCGGCAGTCCCGCTGTCCTTACCTATAAGGACCGGTTACTTTGCGCACTATCCCTTACGGAATAGATTGCCTTTTTCGGTTAATATTATTTTTTCTCTTAATGCCGTACGCTATGCCCAACTGTTATTTATTTATAGCATGTAAAAAAAAAATTGCAAAACATTCTAAGACGCACTTCGAAAAGAATAGTATGCGCACCGGCACAAACATACCATATCTTGTGCCTGTGCTTTGCTGCAAAAATTACACACTACGGCTCTCATGGAGGCTCTGGGCCATTACGGAATTATTCCACATTATCAGAAGAAATTTTAGCTATGGCAGATTAAGCGGAACATAAATTCTGCGAGTGCAGGATGAAGTGCAGGATGAAGTGCTGGATTTCCCATATCAGGGCATATACTGGGCAGATGTTTTAGCGCCTTGAACATGGATCTGCAGAGTGAGAAGTTTTGGGGGAAGAAGCCGGCACGCAGAAGCCAGAAGCCAGAAGCCATAATTCAGAAGAGAAGACACAGGAGCTTCAAAGAGTTTGTTTGTTTTTTTCTGGCACTAAGTACGCATCCCCACTGAAAAGGCTACAAAAAAAACCGTAGGACGGACAAAGAACCTGTTTAACCTGCAAAACCTTTTTATGCCGGACACGCTTCGCTTT
>JAFGCP010000109.1 GCA_016932595.1 Deltaproteobacteria bacterium | reverse complement strand
TTAATGATGAAAAATAATTTTAGCCTTATTTCACAGGTGTTTTAGGCTTTTTTACACCTGCATTGATTTGAATTTTAAACAAACCATTGCACCAAGAAAAAACAAAGGGTTGCAGGTTTTATTCGGTCATTTTTTCAAACGTTGGGACACTACTGATAAATTATATAAATTAAAGTTAGAATAATTTAAACGAAGGATTGAGCATCACTCATGTTTTAATCATGGATTCTGTAAGCAGAGGCCATTTTTGCAGCTTCACTGACCATTCGTTCTTTCAGTTCCACGGGCTCAAGCACGCGGGCTTTGGCGCCCCAGCTGAGCAGCCAGTTTTCAAGCTCTTCATTGACCGCAACGGTTGCCTCAAAAAGAATCGAGCCGTTCTTATTGCGGGTAATATGCTGGCTTTTATGCCAGATTTTTTCTTCAATATAGCCGGCTATTTCAGGAGCGAAGCTGACGCAGACTTTCTCGGGTATGCCGCTATAGGCGCCGAATCCGCCACTCATGAAGTCATTGAAATCAAAATCCTCGGGTATCGTGAAGCTGCTGTCGGTGATTGCTATATTCCGGATGCGGTCTAGAGCGAACGTTCGAACCTCCTGGCGTAAATGGCAGTACCCTATGAGATAAAAGGTGCCGTTAATGAACCATATCCGGTAAGGATCGACCATGCGTTTTGTGCGGCTTTTTCTTTTTAGCGCAAAGTAGATGATGTCTATCGAGCTGCGCCGCATAATGGCGTCATTAATACCGGTGATGATCGTTTTAAGCTTTCCGTATTGCCGGTACTGCTTTTGATCGACCGTGATTGCTTTTTGAAAATTTTGCAGAAATTTGGTCGATTCCGGCGGCAGGGTGGTTTTGATTTTTTCATAGAGTGATTCAAGGGAATCGTAAAATGCCGTATCATGCATCGCCCGAAGCATATCCAGGCTGAAATAGAGCGCCATGAGCTCCGTCATATCAAGCGGCAGGGGGATGCTGCTTTTATAGGTTTCCATGACGGTCCAGACCTTTTTGGCGTTTGCTTTTTCATTGCAGATGGGAAACCCGGCTGTCTGCAGCACGGCAAGGTCGCGGTACACGCTGCGCAGATTGCAGTCAAGGACCTCGGCAAGCTCCTGAGCTGTTTTCCCCCGCTTTGAGGCGATCAGGGCCTGAATGATTTTCCACTGCCTTTCGAGCTGGTCTCCGCGTGACATCGCAGCCTCCAATTTTGGTTATCTGCTTCAAGCATTATGAAAGTATGAAATGGTCGCATGCAGGCCGTATTCAGGTAGAGAGGCTGTGCTTGATCCTCCCGGCCAATGTCCCTGAATTTATGCATGTCATATATGAGGTCGAATTTATCAAAAAATATGTTTTTTAAAACAGCTGCTTAAGTAAAGGCATTAGCGGGTTTATGCTTTTATTGCAAATGGTTTTTCATGGAGCCAATAAGCATTACCTTTAAAATTGACCTAATTTCTGATACTATCGAAAAGGTACATAGAAGTGCGCTCATCAAGGTGCTGAGGCAAATGAAAAAAGTGCTTATACTTTTTGCGCATCCCCGATTTGAAAAATCACGGGCCAATAAGGCGCTGCTTGCAGAAGTTCGGGGTTTGGATTTCGTAACGGTGCATGATCTCTACGAACTGTACCCGGACTTTAATATTGATATCGGTCGCGAAAAAATGCTGCTTGCCGCGCACCAGCTTATCATCTGGCAGTTTCCCCTGTATATGTATGGCCCCCCGGCCTTGTTGAAGCACTGGATCGACCTGGTGCTGGAGCACGGATGGGCCCATGGCTCAGGAGGCTGCAGCCTTGAAAAAAAGCAGCTTTTCATCGCCGTTACCACAGGCGGCAGCCGCGAAGCCTATGGCGCGGACGGCTTCAACCGTTTTGCCCTCAGCGAATTATTGCGTCCCCTGGAGCAGACGGCATGCCTGTGCAGAATGATGTATCTGCCTCCTTTTGCGGTGCAGGGCATGGCCAGCTTGACTCAAGAGCATCTTGGCCGGTATGCACTTCTATACCGGCTGGCGATTCAGGGCTTATGCGCAGGCGAGGCTGATTTGGCGGGCATAGTTCGCTGCGAATTTCTCGATGTCTGGGCAACTGCACTTCTGCATCAGGGTGCGCCATGATTGACGGATTTTTGTATCAGGCTCTCATATATCTTGCCGCGGCAGTAATTTGCGTGCCTGTTGCGAGGAGGCTCGGCATGGGTTCCGTGCTTGGGTACCTTCTTGCGGGCATACTTATCGGCCCGTTTGCTTTCGGCTTTATTGGCAGAGAAGGCCAGGACATCATGCACTTTGCCGAATTCGGCGTGGTGATGATGCTGTTTCTTATCGGCCTTGAACTCGATCCTGCGCATTTCTGGAAAATGCGGGGCCGCATTCTTGGCATGGGCAGCCTGCAGCTGGGAGCCACATCGCTGCTTGCCGGGGGCGGGCTGCTTTTGCTGGGCTTCAGCTGGCAGTCGGCGCTTGCCTCGGGGCTGGCCCTCTCCATGTCCTCGACCGCGATTGTTCTGCAGACATTGCGGGAAAAAGGGCTGAGCAGCGCCGAGTCTGGCCGCAGCGCTTTTGCCGTGCTGCTGTTTCAGGATATTGCCGTTATACCGGTACTGGCGGTGCTTCCATTTCTGGCGGTGCAGACCGTTGCTCGTGCGCCGGGGGAGCATGCAGGCATGCTTGCCGGGCTGCCTGGCTGGCTGCAGACAAGCTCGGTTTTGTGCGCAATTCTGGCTGTCATTGCCGCAGGGCGCTACGTGATCGCTCCGTTTCTGCGTATTATTGCCGGGGCAGGGCTTCGCGAGCTGTGCGTAGCAGCCTCGCTGCTCATAATTTTCGCCATCGCATTCCTCATGAATGCTGTTGGCCTGAGTCCGGCTCTCGGTGCTTTTCTGGCCGGCGTGGTACTTGCCAACTCCGAGTTCAGACATGAGTTGGAAAGCGATATAGAGCCTTTCAAGGGCCTTCTGCTGGGTCTTTTTTTCATTGCTGTGGGGGCCTCTATCAATTTTAAGCTCATCTCCGATGATCCCCTGACGGTGATCGCCCTGGTCGCCGCGCTGCTTGTCCTTAAGGCCTTTGTTTTGATTCTTACGGGCCGACTATTTCGGTTGAGCTTCGACCAGAATTGCATATTTTCCGTTGCCCTGTCGCAGGTTGGTGAATTTGCTTTTGTTGTGTTCGCTTTTATGCATACGCTCAAGATTCTTTCAGGCCCATGGCTCGATACCATGATGGCGGTGACCGCTCTGAGCATGACGGTGACACCTGTGCTGATGCTCATCAATGAGCGGCTGATTCTTCCCAGTTTCGGAACCCCGGAGCAGGAGAAGATGCCTGAAGATACAATTGATGTGAAGAACAAAGTCATTATTGCCGGCTTCAGCACCTTTGGCAGCACGGTGGGCAGGTTTTTGCGGGCTAACAGCATAGAGGCCACCATTCTTGATAATAATTCTGACAGAGTAAACCTGCTGAGAAAAATGGGTTTTCGCGTTTTTTATGGAGACGCGACCCGCCTTGATATTCTGCATTCTGCCGGTGCTGCTGATGCATCCATCCTCATTGTCGCCATTGATGATCCGGCAACCAATTGCGCCCTGGCTGCAACCGTGCGCAAGCATTTCCCCGGCCTGACTGTTATGGTGCGGGCCCGCAACAATTTCGAAACTTATGAGCTGCTTGATATCGGTGTACCCCATGTCTACCGCGAATGTCTGGATGCTTCCGTGCGGCTGGGGGTTGATGCTCTGGTGAAACTCGGTTTCAGGCGCTATAGCGCAACGCGGGCGGGCCAGAATTTTGTTAAATACGATGAGGCTGCTGTGCATAAACTTGCACCGCATCGCCATGATGAAAAAAAATATATTTATACGACCCGTGAACAGATACGGCTTCAGGAGCAGTTGCTTGCCAATGACAGCCGGAGCAGCCACGGTCTTACCGATCATGCCTGGGAAAACGAGAGCGGCAGCTGCGGCTGTCCGGACTGATCAGTTTTTCGTCGCTGTGAAGGGGAGGATACGCCACTGATACACTGCACCCGGCGCTGCGTAAAAAAGCAGAACAATGGTGTTCCTGCCCGGCTTGCTTCACCAAGGCACTGTTTTGTTTGGAGTTGTTTTTTTATGTTTATGGTGTATATAGTAATAAGAAGTAAAGGTATATCTGTTACTTGATGTCGAAGGGGCTTTTATGTCACATAGCAAAAACAGACATGGTCATAAAGAAGGAAAAAAGCAGCATAAGGTTGCAGTTCCTTTGTGCCAGCAGCAGCAGGGTGCATCTCCTGACACGCAGCAGACGGATTCTTCAAAAACAAAACCCTTTGATGACATCATAAAGGGATTTAAAGAAATAGAGAAAATCGAGCATACGGAGCCCTCTCCTGTATCACAGAGCGAAAATGAAGAATCAGGGAAAACGGCTAAGAACGGCTCGTCAAAAAGTAAATCCTATGCAGAAATCATTAAGGGATTTCAGGAGATAGAGAAAATAATTTCAAATTCTCAAAATCCCGAATGAAACGCGGAAAAGCAGGCTTTTCAGCCTGCATGATTTTTTACCGCTTTACTGATATCCTTATGTATCGTTCAGGCATCGCAGGTGCATGCACCGAACTCCTCTTCCCTGGCTAATCAGGCTCCCCAAAATTGAGAATTCCGGTTACTCCTTTTTTGCAATACGTGAACGATACAGTTTTAAAAAAGGGTGTTCGGGTCTATTTTTTTTTAATAAAAAAATCATATTTTTATACATAATAAATTTTTCGGTCCCTTAGTTTTTTTAAAATTTAATTCAAGCAAGCCGGTCATGTGTCCGAAGTTTTTACTGGCGAAGGGAATGAGTGATATTGATATAAAAATTTTTGGTGTACAGGGTATATGCAGCAAAAGGTGCGCCTGTCCTCAAAAATGAAAGTTTTTTTTGATATGATTCACCATGATCAATAATAAGGCGGTTTTTGTTACGGCTGTTTTAAATTAAGGGATTTAAGGTTTTATAGTGATATTTTATTTGCAGAATTAACAAGGAGTGGTATTATCTGATTATTCCTTTATACAGTAATTATTTAAAGCTGGCCCGAAGTTAAATTTTATACTCGAGAATTCAACGCGCAGTGATTATTGCATTCTCGACACTGATATTACGAATGTATTGACACGGCATGTTCTGTAAATTTACGTTACAATCGGAACTGATTTGTGAATTTACATTGCACAGGTTCACTGACATGCACCAGGGGATGATAGGGGCGTGAATACAATTTTGCTTGTAGATGATGATGCGGTATTCCGCAAAGCATTCCGCTCGGCGCTTAAACAGGGCCGATATGTTATTATTGAGGCAAACAGCGGGCAAGAAGCCCTGTCTATTGTGCACAGCAGTAAAATCGATCTCATCATTCTCGATAGTATGATGCCTGAAAGGTCCTGCTACGAAGTTCTTGATCGGATTAGGGAAAATCCCGCCACTAAAAATATTCCCGTCATTGTTGTGAGCTCACTGAATAATTTCAGCGCCATGGAGCAGGCGCTTGCAGCCGGCGCCCAGGAGTTTATCTGTAAACCGCTTGCAAAGAAAGAAGCGCGTAGTGTGCTGACACTGAAGGTGAAAAATCTGCTCAGCACGAAAAATGCTATAGATCTTCTGGAGCAGAAATTGAAGTGTTCGCAGCTTCTCACGAACCTCGATGATGTGACCAGCCTTTTTAACTACCGCCATTTCAGAGAAAGGCTGCATGCGGAGTTTACAAGAAGCAAGCGGTATCACCGTTCGCTCTCTTTGGTCATGATCGATCTTGACAATCTCAAAGCGATCAATGATGCATTCGGCCATCAGGCAGGCACCATGCTGATCAGCATGGTTGGAGGTATTATCGAAAACCAATGCCGGTCGACGGATATCCCGGTTCGCTATGGCGGTGATGAGTTCTGCATCATTGTTCCGGAGGCGAATGTTGAGGAGTCTGTCATTTTGTCTGAAAGGCTGCGCCGGCAAATTGAGGCTTTCGGAGCGGGCATTGATTTTGAAGGCACGGCTGTTACCGCGAGTATCGGCATTGTAACGCAGAAGGACGCCGGGCAGTTTGATAGTGAAGACGCCTTTTTGAAAGCTGCCGATGATGCCTGCTATGAGGCAAAAAAAATTGGCAGAAATCTGGTCTGCTGTCATATCGATGGCAAAATTATTCCGGCAAAAGAGGTGGTAAATCTTGATGCCTCAGTTGGTCAGACCGAGTGACAGGCAGTCCGGTTGTGTGCTGTCGGCTATGTTTTCAACCCTCACGATAGAATTTTGTTTTGCCTTGAACGTGCACATGGTTGATAGGTGATCTGCTGTTTGCCATAACGGTTTTCCCGCCTCATGAGCACTCCAATAATGCGCAGAACTAACCTGACAAGCAGGTGCTGCGCGAACTGAGAAAATTGATAGGGCATGCACAAACCAGAGTGCAGTGTATTCTGCATCAGAGGGCCAGGCAGTGTTTTTGCAGAGTACAGTGTGTCTCGTAATGAATAAGGTGTAAGAGTAAATCTGCTGTGGACATGTTTTTTTCCAGCCCGTCTAAAAATAAATGACCTATGTTCCGACTCACTTATGGACATCCGTGCGGCGATTGAAAAACTGATACATATTAAAAATCCCGGCATGGCGGTCCGGCTGTTTCTTTTTCCGTTGATTATCTTTTCCTCTGTGTACGGCGCAGCCATGCGGTGCCGGGCATGGCTGTACAAGTCTTGCGTGTTTGAAAGCTTTGCCATACCCTGCCGGGTCATTGCCGTTGGCAATATTACCGTGGGCGGAACGGGCAAGACGCCGACCGTTTGCCTGCTTGCCCGCAGCCTCTATGAAAGAGGCTTTAAGGTTGTCGTCGTCACGCGGGGGTATCGCGGGACCAAAACAAAAATACCGCTTATTGTTTCCGATGGGAAACAGGCGCAAGCATCGTGTTCTGAAGCCGGTGATGAGGCCATCATGCTTGCAGCCAAGCTCCCCGGCATTCCCGTCATTGCCTGTCGCGACAGGGTCGCTGCAGGCCAGCTTGCCTGCGATATGTTCGGCGCAGACAGTGTGCTGCTGGACGACGGCTTTCAGCACCTGCGTCTGCTGCGCGATCTTGATATAGTGCTGGTCAATACAGCCAACCCTTTCGGCAATGGAAGCCTGCTGCCCAGGGGAATACTCCGCGAGCCGCTTTCTGCTCTCAAGAGGGCTGGCATTATTGTACTCACCAAGGCTGCTGACCCGGGAAGTGCCGCTGGACTTGCCTCTTATATTCACGGTCTTAATCCCGATGCCGGACTTTTTTCGGCATCATACAGGGTTTCAGGTTTTCGCAATTTTCAAACCGGGCAGCCTTTAGAGGCAGACGAGGTTGCAGGTAAACGTGCAGGAGCCCTGTGCAGCATCGGCGACCCTGCAAGTTTTATCGCTATGCTCGCTCAAGCGGGTATGCAAGTTTCAGCTACGCTGGTCTACCCAGACCATCATGCCTATGTCGCCGATGACTATATGGCCATACGGGATGTTGCAGCCCGGGTTGATACCGTAGTGACGACGGAAAAAGATATTGCCAAGCTTGATGCCGGTATGCTACAAATCGACAACCTGATTATAATGGAAATTGAGCAGGTTATAGAACCTGCCGGGCGATTTCTCGATGAGGTAATCATAGGTGCAGGCCTTCGGTAGACTGTATCAGGCTTTAGTCTGCCGTTGCGGGGGGATTCAGTTTTGAATCCCTTTTTTTGTATCTGCGAGGAAAGATAGTGGCGCTTCAGCATATAATAGATTATGAGAGTGAGCTTAACCCCCAGCAGCATGCCGTTGTAACGGCGGGCCGGGGGCCGCTGCTTGTTATTGCCGGAGCCGGCTCGGGCAAGACCCGTACGCTTACCTACCGCGTTGCCCATCTTATCGAAACCGGCGTCGATCCGCACCGCATTCTGCTTCTGACATTCACCAACAAGGCGGCGCGCGAAATGCTTCACCGCGTGGATATGCTTGCGCCCTCCACTGCCACGAGCATCTGGGGTGGCACCTTCCATCATATTGCAAACCACATTCTTCGGGTGCACGGGGAGAGGGTTGGTCTTGCGCAGAATTACACGATTCTTGACCAGTCCGATGCCTACAGCATTCTTGATGCGACCATGCTGGATCTGGGACACAAGAAAAAAGACGGCATTATCCCTCAGGGCGGGGTTCTTTTTAACATTTTGAGCCTTGCCCGCAATACGCGCATTGACATTGAGCAGGTTCTTCAGGAGCGCTATCCGTTTTTTCTTGAGTATGCCGCGGAAATCGAAAAAATCCACAGCTCTTACACGGAAAGAAAGCGGCGGCAGAATCTTGCCGACTTCGACGATCTTTTGTGCCTGTGGCTGGAGCTTATGGAGAGCAATGAAAATTTAAGAGTTTTTTATGCCGACCGGTTCGAGCATATACTGGTTGATGAATATCAGGACACCAACAAGCTCCAGGCCGACATTATCGACAAGCTTGCCGCCCTGCACCGTAATCTCATGGTCGTGGGGGATGACTCGCAGAGCATTTACTCGTTTCGCGGGGCGAATTTTGAAAATATCATGGCCTTCCCCGAACGCTATCCCGATGCCCGTATCATCAAGCTCGAGTACAACTACCGCTCAACGCCCGAGATCCTGGGGCTTGCAAACGAAAGCATTCTGCTCAATACCCGGCAATTTCGCAAAGTTTTGCAACCCCTGCGGCACACGGGCCTTGAGCCCCAGGCTGTGCGTCCCGGCGATGTATATGAGCAGGCGCAGTTCGTGGCAGGCAAAATACAGGAGCTCACTGCTAGCGGTACGCCGCGGGGCGAGATAGCGGTGCTGTACCGCGCGCACTACCACTCCATGGAACTTCAGATGGAGCTGACCCGAAGGGACATAAAGTTCGATGTGCGCTCGGGCCTGCGGTTTTTCGAGCAGGCCCATATAAAGGACATCGTGTCGTATCTCAAGGTGCTCGTAAACCCGCAGGATGAAGCCGCCTGGAAGCGAATTCTGCAGCTCATGCCGGGTATTGGCATAAAGACCTCGCAGAAAATTTTCACCCGCATACAGTCGACCGCAAACCCCCTTGAGGCCTGTATCGGCGATCAGATGCAGGCACTGATCCCCAAGGGCGCGCGGCCCTACTGGGGCGGCATGCGCGAGACCCTTTCCGGGCTCGCTCAAACCGGGCTGGAAGTATCTCCTTCGGTTCTTATCAAGACTGCCCTTGAAAGCGGCTACCGCGATCTCATGTACTCAAAATACATGGATGCCGACAGCCGCATCGATGATGTCGAGCAGTTTCTTTCCTTTGCCGCGCAGTACGACTCGCTGTCTGATTTTTTAAGCGAGCTTGCGCTCATGACCAGTACGGAAACCGAAGAGGTGCAGGCCGACGGCGTACCGCAGGAAACCGTAAAGCTTACCACCATTCATCAGGCCAAGGGGCTGGAGTGGTCGGTCGTATTTCTCATCTGCCTTGTCGAGGGCCGTTTCCCCAACCCCAATAATTTTACAAGCCTTGATGATGAGGAAGAGGAGCGCAGGCTTTTCTATGTTGCTGTTACGCGCGGTAAGGACCGGCTGTATCTGTGCAGCCCGCTCCGGCAGAAGGAAAGCACGGGGTATATGTCTTCGCTGAAACCGTCACGTTTTCTTCGGGAACTGCCCGATTCATGCTACCGGCATGCTGATACCTCCGATTATTATGAATTTTAAAGGCAGCCATGGATACGGGAAAAATAATCAGATTTTTTGATCACCGCATGCTTGTGGCTGCGGTTTGCCTCGGGCAGGACGGCGAGCGCCTGCGCCTTCTCTGTGCCGACGGCAGCGAGCTTTTTCTGGCAGCAGCGCGTATTGTTCATGCTTCACATGAACTATTCGATACCGCTGCGCCTCGGGAAATCCTTCTTCAGCTGCTGCAACAAAATATAACCGGGCAGAAGGCGCTTGCACCGCAGATCGATCCTTCCAGGCTGTGGGAAACCGTTGCAGCCCCGGGCGGTTCTATCGGTATTACCGATCTTGCCCGTGCCGCTTTCAGTGACGCGGCAACCTCAGCCCATGAGGCTGCCGTTCTTGCTGCGCTGGTTGAAGATCATACCTATTTCAAGCTTCAAGGCCGCGTGTTTCTGGCCCATACTGCAGAACAGATCACGGCTCAGAAGCAGAAAAAAGCCCGTGAGATGGCGCGGCAGGATTTTATCAGGCAGGCAAGCGCCTGGCTGCAGGCAGTGATTGCGGGCAGGGAATGTGTTTTTGATGAAAGCGCGGCCTGTATTGAAATCCTTAAAGACTATGCTTCCCTTGGCCGGGAGTCGCCAACCTGGAGTCAGGTCAGAGATATCTTACAGGCTGCGGGCATTTCCGATCAGCGCCAGTGTTTTGCTGTTCTGGTGCAGCTAGGCGTTTTTGATCCTGACGAAAATCTCCTTCTGCGGCGATACGGGATTCCGTATCAGTGGCCTGCTGAAGTCCTCCGGCAGGTAGAATCTCTGGGCGCAGGGGCTATTTGCCGCGCTGTTAACGATCCCGAACGCCGGGATTTGACGCAGCTGTATGTCTGCTCTATTGATGATGCCTTCACCCGGGATGTGGATGATGCCATAAGCTTCCGTTTTGACGGTTCTTGCCTTGAACTGGGTATTCATATAACCGATGTTGCTGCTTTTGTTGACGCGAAAACGCCTGTTGACATTGAGGCTGCACGGCGTGGCGCGTCACTGTATCTGCCCGAAGCTAAAATCCCCATGCTGCCGCCTGCGCTATCGGAGAATATGGCGAGCTTCAGGGTCGGTGAGCGCAGTCCGGCTGTGAGCTTTCTTGCTCGTGTCAGCCCGGAGGGCGAGATACTGGAATACCGCATCGTGTGCAGCATTGTGCGCATAGCCGAGCGCTTGACCTATAGCGATGTAGACAGTGCTATAGAGCAGGGTTTGGATATGGCCCGGCTGCACCGTTATGCCGCTGCCCTGCGTGACCGTCGCTGCGCTGCCGGCGCTGTACTGTTTCTGATGCCGGAGATGCAGGTGCGGGTGGACCGCAGCCATGATATCAGTCTTAAACTGCGTGATCGGGAAACACCCAGCCAGATGCTTGTGTCGGAGTTTATGATACTGGCAAATTATTGCGCCGCACTCTTTTTTTCTGAACAGCAGCAGCCCGGGTTGTTCAGACGGCAGGCTGAGCCTTCACAAAAGTTAATTGGTAAGGAACCCCCGACTTTTTTTGATATGTTCCTGCAGCGCCGCGCCATGACCCGGGTCGAGATAAAAACATCCCCGGGTCCGCACAGCAGCCTCGGGCTTAGTTGCTATACGTCTATTACCTCACCGCTGCGGAAGTATTTAGACCTTGTCATGCAGCGGCAGCTGGTAAGCCTGCTGCGGGGCGGCCCTGCAGCCTATACCCGCCGCGAGCTCCGCGACATTGTCTTTGGGGTGCAGCCGGTGCTGACGCGCCTGGGCCTGGTTGAGTATGAGCGCCGGCGCTATTGGGTGCTCAAAGCCATGAAAAGCCGTGAGGGCGGAATTCTCGATGCTCTGGTACTTGAGCGGAGCAAAGGGCTTTATGAGCTTCTCCTGACCGATTTCATGCTTGATGTGCGCTTAAAGGAGAAAGACACAGGCCTGCTTGTGCCTGGTACAACAGTGTCTGCCCGGCTTAAAAGCGTCGACCCCTTTGAAAGGCGCCTGGAGCTGGAAATTATTGATAGGAAAAACGGTCATGGGTAGGTTTCTCATTGCCGCAGGCGTTGTTCTTATCGTTCTGGGGCTTCTTTCCTATGTGCTGCCGTTGTTTCGCCTTCCCGGGGATATACGGTATGAGGGCGAGCATTTTAAGATGTATGTTCCAATCGTGACCTGCATTATCATCAGCATTATTCTGACGTTGCTGTTCAATTTTTTTAGAAAATAAGTCTGCATGAAAATCCGTATTCTTGCCGTTGGTCGAAAAGCATCTGGCTGGGCTGCAGCTGCCGAAAAGGATTATTTGAAGCGGCTCAGCCATACCGCCGACATTTCCTGCGAGCTTGTCACACCTGAGGATGAGCACATGCTGGGGGCAAAGGCTGCCGCAGCCAGGGAAAGCTCCAGGCTGCTTGCCCGGTGCCTGCCCGGTGATTATCTCATCGCCTGCGACCGCCGCGGCAAACCATACTCATCGGAAGACTTTGCCGCAGAACTGCGAACATTGAAGGACAAGGGTGCTAAAATTTGCTTTGTCATCGGGGGCAGCCATGGGCTGACAGAGCATGTGCTTACGAAGGCATCCCAAACAGTTTCATTTTCCAAACTTACTTTCCCGCATGAGCTTTTCCGCGTCATGCTGCTAGAGCAGCTCTACCGCTCCTTTGCCATTATATTCGGCAAAAAGTATCACAAATAAATTGAATTATTAGATGTATTGTTAATTGCCATTTTATGGCAGTAGTTTTTTATCTTAATTTGAAGTATCTTCTTCAGAGCACCCTTCCTCTTTTCCTATCCAAAAGAACCCCTCTTGTCGGCTTGAGACATATATGTTTTGGTCATTTATGTTCCATGGAACATGTTAAGAAGTAACTCATTGAATTCAGTCTAGTAGGACAGCATATTTCGATAAATTGGCAGTGTCATTTTTAATTTTAAAATATTTTTTTCTTAATAAAATTGCTAATAAATATACTTTGATTTTACGGAAAAATTAAAATGTTTTTTTTTAATGAACGAATTTTCAGTTTTACCGGGATTTGGCACAGCATGTGTAATGATCAATTATGCACTGAATATGGTTTTTGCGAATTGGCCTGTTTCTTTTGCTTTCCACCATACTGCTTCTGTGGAGAAAATTTGCTTTTTTTGAGGCTTTATGGTTTTTTGTTTAAAGCATGTTATATATAAAATGTTTTTACTCTGAAATAAATTCTTTTTTGTGAGAACAACCATGCAGAAATTATTACGCCGGATCATAGTACTTACAATCTTGGGATGTGTCTATACTTGTCTGCCTAGCATGGCGCCCCTAGACGAAGCGCTGGCCGCTCCTGTCCTGCGCTACCAGACAGATCTTCACGGCAACTTCGAGCTGATTGGCGCGCCCATAGGATACAACTGCGAGGCGGCAAACAGGGTTGCCCCTGTCGTTGGTACGATCGGCGGTTATGGCCTTAATTCAACCGACTCAGGCGCCGACATCTTTTGGCGCTCCACGAATACGGGCGCTGCTGCCAGTAATGCCATTACTATTGCTGATGCCCGCACAACGGCAAAGCTCACGCTCCCGAGCGGCGCAACGGTCCATAAGGCGTATCTCTACTGGGCAGGCAATACCACTAATTCTCTTGAGATTGACACTACTGCAACCATCGCTTTTATAGCCGACAATGGAACCGTCTACTCAAATGATGTAACTGCAGATACCAGTTACACGGCAACGACAACCTACTATTTTTATGAATCTGTAAAGGATGTTACTTCAATTATTTCGGCGCATAAGTCCGGCGCTTATCGAGTGAGCGGTATTTCAACCCGAAATTTCGTAGATTTGACCAGCGAAGTAACGGCAGCCGGTTGGTGGCTGATTGTCCTGTATGAGCTTCCAAGCGATCCGCTTAGGAATTTGGCTGTTTTTGATGGTATGGATGTTGTTCAGGGAAACAATGTAGCGGTATCTGCCAGCCTGAGCGGTTTTGAAGTGCCCGATTCCGGGTTTGATGCAAAGCTTGCCGTGGTTTCTCTGGAAGGCGATACATCGATTGCTGGCGACAGTTTTCGTTTCAACGGCAATTTGCTCAGCAACGGAGCAAATCCCTCAAATAATTTTTTTAATGCTACACGTTCCACCTTGGGCTCGTATATTTCTGTCGTGGGCGATTTGCCGCAGCTTGCCGGAACCTCCGGAAGCGAAGGCAATATGGATTTCGATACAGTCGACATCAAATCCTATCTCAGTCCCGGTGACACAACAGCTACTATTGCCGCTCAGAGCTCGCAGGACTGGTTCTGGCTGGGGTTTTTCGCGACCTCGATTTCTACGTATAAACCCAATTTTTCAGAATCGACAAAAACAGCAGTCGATATTAATGGCGATTCCCTTGTGGCGGGCGATATTCTTGAGTACACGATTGTTGCACGAAACAGAGGTGATGATGCCTCCATATTTACAACACTGAGCGATCCGCTGCCCAGCCAGGTCACCTATGTTGCCGATACTCTTGAAGTCATGGACGGCACCAATCCCGGCTCCAAATCGGATGCCGTTGGGGATGACGAGGGTGAATATGCTTCTGCTATAAATACGGTTTATTTTTATCTTGGTGATGGCGCAACTGGCACTCAGGGCGGCAGAATGGCCATCGGCGACAATGCTACTGTGCGTTTCCAGGTCCAGATAAATGCAGGCTTTAGCGGTCCGCTCTATAATCAGGCAAATATTATCTCGCAGGGCGAGCTGGGCGACCCGCAGCAATACACCCCTACCGACGGCAATGGCGGCAGCCCGGGTGAGCCGCCGACGGAAGCCATTGTTGATGCATGCTTAACGGACGTTCAATGTACCTCTGCACCTGAACTTTATTGCTTTACGGCTCCCACACCAAATATTTGTGTTGAGTGCCTCGATAACGGCAACTGTTCCAGCCCCACACCCTATTGCAGCCCCTATACACAAACCTGTACCGACTGTGTGCCTTCCGGCACGCCGCCCGGAACGGAAGCCTGCGATGGCATTGACAACGACTGCGACAGGGATATTGATGAAGGCTTTACCCGGACGACCTTTTACCGGGATACCGATGGGGATGGCTACGGCGATCCGGGCTTTTCAGTACAGGCCTGTGCAGCTCCTCCCGGCTTTGTTGCTGATGATTCAGACTGCAATGATACCAGTAATGCCGTCAAACCGGGTGCAACGGAAACCTGCAACGGCATTGATGATGACTGCGACACGTATACGGACGAAGGCCTGACGCAATACACCTATTACCGCGATGCCGACAGCGACACCTACGGCAATCCAGCCCAACCTTTTAAAACCTGTGAGGCCACTGTGCCGGCGGGTTTTGTAACCAGTTCCACCGACTGTGATGACAATAATAATGCGGTTAACCCTGCTGCGACGGAGACTTGTAATTACATCGACGACGATTGCGACGGGTCAATTGATGAAGGCGTTAATTATATTTATTACAGGGATGCTGATGGAGATACTTACGGAGATGCGGCCGTAAGCATATCGAGTTGCTCAAGTACCCCAGACGCGGGGTATGTAGCTAATTCGACCGATTGCGATGACACCCGAAGCACTGTAAACCCGGGCAGGCCTGATGAAACGACTGTTGCCACCGGCAGATGTGATGGGTTGGATAATGATTGCGACGGCGGGATTGATGAAAACAGAACACAAAACACATATTACCGTGATGCTGATGGTGACGGCTATGGTGATGCTACGAATACAGATACTGCTTGTGCCGTACCTCCGGGGTATGTCACCAACAACACTGACTGCGATGATGACGATACTACTGTATGGCAGACCCAAACAGGTTATCTGGATATAGACGGCGATACTTATACGGTCGGCGCACAGCAGACCTTTTGTACCAACGGCACGCTGCCGTCGGGTTACCGGGCAACGTCTGCCGGTACGGATTGTAATGACGCCAATGCTGCTATACGACCCGGCGCAACAGAACTGTGTAATGGTATAGATGACGATTGCGATTTGGTGGTTGATGATGGCCAGACGCTTACCACCTATTACCTGGATGCAGATAGCGACGGCTATGGCGATGCAGCCTATTCCACTACAGCATGTTCTGCTCCTGCGGGATATGTCACAAACAATACGGATTGTGATGATGATAATAATGGAGTTTACCCTGGGGCGACCGAACTGTGCAACGGTATTGATGACAACTGTGCAGGCGGTACGGATGAAACATTCACCTATGGTGGAGCGGGGATCGGTGGGGCCTGCGACGGCGTGGGCGAGTGCGGTTCGGGAACGGTGGAGTGCACGAATTTAATCACGGCGACCTGTTCGACCAATCCGAACGGGTCAGCTTCGCAAGCTGTCCCTGACACGAATTGTAATAATCTCGATGATAATTGTAATGGCGCCACGGATGAAGGGTATGTAGCCGACAGCAGCTGTTTTCTGCCGGGCGAATGCGCTGCGGGCAATGCTGCGTCAAGTTGCGTCGCAGGAGTTGAGACGGGCTGTGCGACAGGCACGCCTGCGGCTGATGATGCGAGCTGCAACAATGTTGATGATGACTGCAACGGCGCGACGGATGAAGATTACGTGGCCGATAGCAGCTGCTTTTTGCCGGGCGCGTGCGCGGCCGGGAATGCAGCCAGCAGTTGCGTCGCAGGTGTGGTGACGGGCTGTGCGACGGGCACGCCTGCGGCCAGCGATGCGACCTGCGACGGCGTTGATGACGACTGTAGCGGTGCAGCGGATGAAGATTACATAGCCGACAGCTCCTGTGGTGTCGGGTACTGCAATACAAACAATACGGACAGCACCTGTATCGCTGGGATTGAG
>JAFGCP010000108.1 GCA_016932595.1 Deltaproteobacteria bacterium | reverse complement strand
CTTTTTTTCCGTGAGCGCACAAAAAACAGGAAAAGCCCGGCAATAAAACCCGCAAAAAAAGCCGCCCCGACTATAAGCGAGGTTGACATGGTCACGGACCAGAATAAAAAGGTAAGGCGCATAACCTCTGTATTCTGGTAGATAAAAATGCCGCCAAGCGCAAACAGCGTTAAAATGATTAAAAACCTTACGCCGGTCATGCCAATAGCCCCCTGTAACGGCGTTACACGAGCCCGGGTCCTTGTTACAAAAGAATTTTAAAAATAAGTTTAAATGGAAACAGGATAATATTGAAAATCAGCTCCAGCACCCAGCCGATGATCCTGAACGGAAATGCGATAATGTCAAAAAGGTTAAATTCGTCACAGTCGCCTATGTCAAACCTGTTATCCTCCTTGCTGCATTCTGTTTCCCGCGCTTCACTTTGTGACTGCTCAGTTTGCTGCCCGGCCTGCGCAATCAAAACCCACTGTTCACCGGCCGCAACGAGCCGTTTTACCGAAAGCGTTAGAACGGAGGATGACACTTCATTGGCGGATTGCAGCTGCCCCTCCGCCACGAGCATTCTGACCGCTGCGATTTTTTTCTTCATGCGGTCGGCCCGGCCGCCCTGAGGCTGACTCAGCAGGGCCCGTTCCAGATCTTGCGGACTTTCAAACAGTGCCGAGCCCGCTGCGGCTCGAGCGAGCAACCGCTGGCGCCGGATTTGAACCGGGTCCTGCATGGTGGCGCTGCAAGTCGTCAGCGGCGCGACAAGAAAAAGCAACAGGCATACAATGACAGGCGATTTTTTCATGGCGGCCCTTTCCTTGAAATAGCCCAAGAGGGGCAACCCGGCTGCGCGCCATTTGTTGATCTGATATGCGCTCCGGACAAATTGCTCAGCATGATTGCGCTTTCCCCCTGCGCAAAAAATCCGCACGGCAGTCCCGCAACAGCTTCAGCACCGCCGGGGCAATCAAATGTCCTTCATGAAAGTGCGCCTGCGCTGAAACCGCTTCAACAACCTCGTACAGGGTCGTGGCGACATACACTGAATGTCGCCGCCTTTGCTTGTTCGCCAGTAGGTTACGGGTGGCTGCCATCAGTGTTTCTCCTTTTTATCCGGGCTTTTTAAGGTTGCCCGGCGGTTTTTGCAGCGCTGCTGCTTGGCTGCTCATGAACGGTTATGCCCGGTGCGCGGAAGGGCCGGGCGCAACCGGCTTGCGTATGTTCAATACCTTGCCGCATATCCGGAAAACGTCGCATTAACAGTCTGCAGTATATTAGCGATCGGAATAACCTTTCCGTCCTCCACAACAACGGGCAACGGCCCTTTTTCATAAAAATTCAGCAATTCATAAAATTCCGCTGCATTCCGGCTTATGTCCACCTCCTTGTAGTCAACGCCGTTTTCGTCTAAATACTGCTTTATAAATCTGCAGTAGGGATCCGTGGACGACGTATACAGTTTTCTTTCCCTGTACATATTCCCCTCCGGCAAATAAGTTTCAGCCGGCAAAAAACCAGAGGCAAAATTGGAAGTTGTGTCATATGCGTGGCTCCTGTTATATCCCCGCGTTTGAGTCCGGCAGTGCAAGCAATTTGTTCAATACCGCATGCACCTCAGCCACATCGCCATTGACATAGGTTAAAAAGCGGGGCTGCAGTTTATATCCCAGGCTGACGCTCTCCTCCTCCCGGTCAGGCAGAATGATGATGACTCTGATAAGGCCAAACAGGTTCCGCACAGCAAGGATATTTAAAAGATCGTTCCGGTCGGCAGCTATCAGAACCATGACGGCCAGCCCATCAACGGAGCTTCTGAGCCGTTCGGACAGGGCCTTAATGCTGTGATACAATTCCGTTTTATTGTCGCCTGCCGATCCCCGAAGCAGGCCGATAATCTGACCTGCTATGCTGCCGCTTTTTTTTTCGTATACTATGCAATTCATGATTCACCTTGCTTTACACTGCAGCTACACCATTCCAATTACAAGAAGCGCGCCAACCTGCTTTACCCGGTCGCATTGCCGGAATATTAGATGGTTAGCTGATTCTAACGCCAAAGCCAGGGCGCGGGGCGCGGGAATTGGTTCACTTTTGCGGGACTGAGTACCTCCAACCGGGATTTGTTCTGTTTAACGGTACAGCTTAAAAAGGAAGGAGGCTGACAGAAAGAATCAGAAATGGGTCGCGATGCGGTATTTTTTCAAAAGCACATAAAGGCGGGTTCGGGACAGACCCGATATCCGGCAGGCGGCGGCGATGTCACTGTTTGCAACGCGCATCAGGTTGGTTAAATATTTTTCTTCCGTATGGGCCAGAGCGCGCGAGCGCACATCCTTGAGCTTGAGTAATGGCCCGGAAGCTTCAAGCGCCGCAGCTGCCTTATCAGCGCTCTCAACCGCGCCCAGTGAAGTGCGCGTCAGCCAGATGCGAATATAGGTCGGCAGGTGTTTGGCAAAAAGAGCGGGCTCCTGCTGTGCGGCAATAAGCGCATTTTCCAGGGCATGTATTAATTCCCGGACATTCCCGGGCCAGGTATACGCATCAAGGGCATGAAAGAACTCGGGGGCAAACGTCTTCTGTTCAATGCCATACTGCCGACACAGCTTGAACGTATAATATTCAGCAAGTTCCCTGATGTCCCGAGAGCGTTTTCGCAAAGGGGGCACTTCGATGGTGAAGGAGCGGATGCGAAAAAGCAGATCATCGCGAAACTGGCCCTGCCGCACCATGTCTTCAAGGTCGCGGTTGGAGGCCACGATGAGCCTGAAATCACTCTGGATTTCCTTCTGATACCCGACGGGCCGAAAGCTGTGTTCCTGTATAACCCGCAAAAACGAGCTTTGCACGCCCAGGGGAAGCTCTCCGACCTCATCGAGAAACAGCGTGCCGCCATGGGCCTGCTTGATAAGGCCGTCGCGCGATTTTTCCGCTCCGGTAAAGGATCCTTTTTCATATCCGAACAGGATGCTCTCCACAAGTTCGGCGGGGAGGGCCGTACAATCAACCGTTACAAAATTATTCTGAGCGCGCTGGCTGTGCGCATGAATGGCGGAGGCAATAAGCTCTTTGCCCGTGCCGGTTTCACCGGTGATAAACACATTGGAATCGGTTTTTGCGACACTGGCCACGAGGTATTTACAGAACTTTATGGAGGGGCTGCTGCCGACAATACCTTCAAAGTTCGCATGCGCCACAGGGGTGCCGGCATGGTCCCCGGTCTTTTTTTTGCGGTATTCAAGAATGTTAATTATCAGCAGGGTTATCTCGTTTTTGGAAAACTCCTTTTTCATGTAACACCAGGCGCCTTTTTCAATCGCAACTTTGGCGTCTTCAGGAGTTCTGAAATCGGTGATTATAATGACCTCGGGGGGAAACGGATGCGCGAGGATCTCCGATAATACATCCAACCCGTTACCGTCGGGCATCTGCACTTCCAGAAACAAAATGTCAAAGGTTCTGGAGCTCAATGCCCGCAGCCCGCGCGTCAGCGAGTCCGCGCAGACGACCTCATGGCCCATGCCCCGCACGATGCCGGATAATGAATCACAATATTTTTCATCATCTTCAACAATAAGAATGGCTGCCATGATGTCTCTGCACTCGTCGCACTGGTTGTATATTCAACGGGCGCACGCCTCTTTTTTTGCAAAGCATGCGCCGGCGACCTGGTTTTCAGCATGATACCGTGGTTTTTCCGGCCCCCGGAGCCCGGTTCAGGCGCTGCACGCCCCTTGCTTTGCATCAAGAATAAACCGGATGCTTTTGGCAAGTTCCCGCATTCCATAGGGCTTTAAAATGACCACCCTGATGCCGCTCTTTTGTACTTCCCCATTGTCTGCGGCGTTCACGTATCCCGTTGCGATGGCAACCGGTATATCCTTGCGAATTTTGATTAGTTCAACGGCGAGCTGATCACCGGACAGAAAGGGCATGGTAAGATCCGTTATAACCAAATCATAGGCATCCGGATTTTTGCGAAACAGCTCAAGGGCCTCCAGGCTGTCGGTTAGGGCCGTTACCCGGTACCCCAAATTTTTAAGCATCATTTTTGTCGAAATAACAATAAAGTCCTCATCATCAACCAGCAGTATGCGCTCCGTTCCCCTGGGCAAGGTTGCATCCTTTGCTTCCACGGGCGCCGCGTCGGCAGGTCTCGGCAAAAACACGGTAAACGTTGTTCCCTCGCCCGGCGTGCTTGCAGCGGCAATAATGCCGCCGTGATTTTTAACGATGCCCTGCACCACCGAAAGGCCCATGCCCGTTCCCTCGCCAACCCCTTTGGTGGTGAAAAAAGGATCAAAGATAAAATCTATTATCGCAGGGTCAAAACCTGTGCCTGTGTCGCTCACAATGAGCTTTACATACGCCCCGGGCTGCAGATCAGCATAGCTGCGCGCCGCCTCGTCATCAAGCACCACAGAGGTCACGGTTACGGTGAGAAGGCCGCCGCTTTGCTTCATGGCGAATGCGGCATTATTGCACAGGTTTATCAGCACCTGCTGTATCTGGGTTCTGTCGCCAAGCACTATTCCGGCAAGGGCGTCAATGTCCTGCCGGATCTCGATGTTAGGGGGCAAATTCAAACGCAGCAGCTTTACGGTATCCGCAATCACCGACTGCACCGCTACCGGCCTTTTTTCGATCCCGTGCCGGTGGCTGTAGGAAAGAATCTGTCTGACAACGTCGCGGGCCCTTTTGCAGAGCTCTAACACATCAGTCAGATACTCAAATTCAGGGCTGCCGTCAGGCATGGTGACTTTCGCCAGTTCAGCATAATTCGTGATGCCGCCCAGAACATTGTTGAACTCATGAGCAATACCGCCGGCAAGGGTTCCCAGGGCCTCCATTTTGTGGGACTGGCGGAGCCTGTCTTCCAAAAGTTTGTGCGCGGAGATATCGGTCAAGGCCATGCGAAGCAGGTTTCCGCGCCCTTCAGCTTCCACGGGCATGCTCGAGAGCTGGACAGATACCGCTTCGTGATTTTTTTTCAGGAGCTTCAGCTCACAGGTCTGTTTTGTTCCGGTCTCGAAGCACTTGTTTTTATGAAAATAGGGTCTTCGTGTAATCGTGTGGAGCCTTTTATATCTCTTTGAGCATACAGGTGAGGATTTTCAGCCTAAGGTATTCCTCGTCACGT
>JAFGCP010000107.1 GCA_016932595.1 Deltaproteobacteria bacterium | reverse complement strand
TGGAAAGCGGCACTGCGATATACACCGACACCGCAATGCTTGCGGCTGCCATCGGCAAGGCCGCACAAGAGGCCTATGGCTGTGAGGTCTTCTGCCTGGTGGCGGATGATGAGGTGAAAGAGCAAAGCAGGGCAACCGGGGAAACCCGCTCTGCCATAGCACTGAGAAAAGCAGCATCAAGGCTTGACGACGGCATTATCGCTATCGGCAATGCACCGACAGCATTGCATGAAGCCATTACCCTTTGCGAGCAGGGGAAACTGAACCCGGCGCTGATTATCGGACTGCCGGTTGGTTTTGTTGAGGCCAGGGAGTCGAAAGAGCGGCTGTGGGCATCCGGCCTTGTCTGCATTACCAATCTTGACCGCAAAGGCGGAACTCCGGCAACAGCCGCTGCGCTGAATGCATTGTTGAAAATTGCACCGCAGAGTCGCTGAGAACGCAAAGGAGATCAGTGAGTTTGCTTTCCGCTGAGAGGGCGGAAAGCAAACAATATACGCTATGGACATAAATCAGTTAAGCAGCCAGATTATCGGATCAGCCATCGAGGTGCATAAAGAACTTGGGCCCGGGCTGTTGGAATCAGCCTATGAAGAATGTCTTTGTCTTGAATTGTGCATACGCGGTATTGTGCTTGAGCGACAAAGACCTCTGCCAGTAAAATATAAGGATAGACAGCTGGAATGCGGTTATCGACTTGATATAGTGGTTGAAAACAAGATAATCCTGGAACTGAAGTCCTGTGAAAATATTGAGCCTATACATAAGGCGCAGTTACTGACATATTTAAAATTATCCGGTATGCATTTGGGCTTACTTTTAAATTTCAATGTTCCCGTTATGCGTGATGGCATTATTCGTATGGTCCATAAACTTTAGGGATAGTTTTCTGCTTTCCGCCCTCTCAGCGGAAAGCAGAAAAAAAATAACTCTCTGCGCACTCTGCGCCTTTGCGGTGAATCATATGACGGGAAAACTGTATATTATTGGCGTGGGTCCCGGAGATCCGGGATTGCTGACAGCCCGGGCGCTTGAGGTTCTTCAGAACGCCCGGCGGGTTTTTATTCCCGTATCGGGCCAGGGCAGGGAAAGCCTGGCTCTTGACATTATCCGCGATCATATATCCCCCGGGGCTGCTGTAACCGAGCTGATGTTTCCTATGACTCATGACCGGCAGATTATGGAAGAGGCCTACAGCAACAATTATGGAATGATCAGTTCCGTTGTCCGCTCAGGGGATGATGCCGTGCTGGTGACGATTGGCGATCCGGCAACCTACAGCTCTGCCTGGCAGGTTTTAAAGCTTGTGAAACGCCATGAGCCTGCGGTGCTCTGCGAGGTTGTTCCGGGGATCACCTCATATGCGGCGGCTGCAGCCCGCGCCGGCGTGCAGCTTGCGCAGGGCCACGAGACCCTGATGGTGGTGTCATCCTACAGCGACGCGCGGAAACTTGAGGCCCTTATTGACTGCGCCGATACCGTCGTTTTTCTCAAAACCTACCGCCGGCGGGGCATGATTCTGGATCTGTTGCGCGCCAAGGGGCTTTTTGACCGCTGCGTCTATATCAGGCGGTGCGGCCTTGCCGGCGAAGAGATTATCAGAGATCTTGCCGCTCTTCCGGATGAGGCTGATTATTTTTCCATGATTATCTTAAAAAAGCGCGGGCTTGACTGATGGCACAGCGACAGCAACTTCGCAACGGCTATACGACCGGCGCCTGCGCCGCGGCTGCGGCAAAGGGCGCATGCATGTGCCTGTTTGATCAGGAAGCTGATTCGATAGAGCTGGTGCTGCCCGGCGGCCAGACAGCGGCTTTTGTCCCTGAGATTATGCTTCGGGCCAATATTACAGCTCAGTGCGGCGTCAGAAAAGATGCCGGCGACGACCCCGATGCGACCCACAATGCGCTCATTAAAGCCCGTGTCGTGCTGCTTGACCAGCCTGCGGTTATCATCAAGGGCGGGCCGGGGGTCGGCAGGGTGACGCGCCCCGGGCTTGCGGTGCCGCCGGGGCAGCCTGCAATCAATCCGGTGCCGCGGCAGATGATAACCGATGCGGTCAAAAGCATACTGCCGGAGGGCAGGGGAGCTGAAGTTGTTATCAGTGTTATCGACGGCGATAATATCGCGCGCAAGACCCTGAATCATCGCCTCGGCATCATAGGCGGTATTTCGATACTCGGCACGACGGGCATTGTGGTGCCGTATTCACATGAGGCCTATCGCGATTCCATAAAGTGCTCTCTTGATGTAGCTCAGGCGCTGTGCCTTGATACGGTGGTGCTCTCAACCGGTAAAACCAGCGAAAAAACGGCGCAGAAAATTTTTCGCGATATGCCGGAGGCATCCTTCATTCTCATGGGGGATTATGTGGCCTTTGCCGTTAAGGAAGCAGTGCAGCACGGTATGCGGCGAGTGGTCATTGCCTGCTATCCCGGCAAGCTGCTTAAAATGGCCGGCGGCTGTGAATCGACGCATGTGAGCAGTTCAGCCATTGATCTGCCTGCGCTTGCCGATGCTGCCGCTCTGGCAGGCGCTGATGAGTCTGTGGTTAAAGCAATAGAAAACGCCAATACCGTCCGGCATGCCTTTTCTTTTTTTGATCCTGCTGTAAAGCGCGCCGTGTGCAGGCGGCTTGCAAAAAGCGCAATAGCCGCGGCCATGAAGATGGTCAATGCGCATTTCACCTGCGATATGATTGTGCTGTCATTTGAAAATGAGATACTGTTCAAATCTTTTTTAACCAATCCCGCAAAGGGGTATCAAGGCATATGAAGCAAAAATATCATATTGCCATTATCGGCACCGGCCTTGGGCTTGAGGACATGTCGGGTAAGGCGCTGCGGCATGTTGCATCGGCGCAGGTGCTTGTCGGCGGCAGGCGGCAGCTTGCGCTTTTCCCCGGGCACACAGGGGAGAAGATCATAATCGGCAAAGATGCGGCCGCAGATGTTAAAAAGCTGAAAGCAAAGCTTGCAGGCAAGCGCGCTGCAGTGCTTGCCTCGGGCGACCCGAATTTTTACGGCATTGCCGCTCTTTTTTACGGTAATTTCCCCAGAGAAGATATTTTTGTGATTCCAAACTGCACTGCTTTTCAGGCAGCGTTTGCCCGCAGTAAAGAGCCCTGGGACAATGCGGTCTTTATAAGCGTTCACGGCAGAAGCATCACAGCCCTTGATGCGATTGTCCGCAGCCCCGGGACTTTTGTTGTCTATTGCGACGGCGTCAATACGCCCGCCGCGGTGGCTGCATACCTTATTGGGAAAGACAGGCTCCTTGCATCATGCCCGGCCCGGGTGTTTGACAGCCTCGGCGCTCCGGCGGAAAAAATATTTGCCGGCAGTTTGAAGCAGGTGCTGCGGCTGAAAAATACCGCCCTCAGCATGATGATTGTTAAAAATGAAGCGCCAGGCATACTTCCTTCTATCGGCATTCCCGACAGCTCTTTTGCCCATCAGCGCGGCATGATTACCCGGCGCGATGTGCGGCTTGCAGCCCTGGCAAGGCTTGAACTTGCGGGCGGCCTTGTGCTGTGGGATATAGGAGCCGGCAGCGGTTCTGTTTCTATAGAGGCTGCACATGCATACCCCGGCATAGCCGCCTTTGCCCTGGAAAAAGACCCCTGTCGTTTCAGACAGCTGCAGAATAATATTCAAAAATTCAGGCTGCCAAATATTACGGCAGTTCATGGCAGCGCCCCTGCGGCACTCTCAGATATGCCGTCGCCAGACCGGATTTTTATCGGCGGCAGCGGCGGCGAGCTTGCCGCGATACTGCAACAGGCCAAACTCAGGCTGAGGCACGGTGGCTGTATCGTTGTCAATTGCGTTGTTATGGAGTCGCTTGAAGCGGTGATCGCCTGTTTCAAGAAGTGGAAATGGCGCTATGAGGTGACCTCAATGCAGCTTGCCCACCTGACATCAGGCACAAAGCCGGAAATGTTCAGGGCGGAAAACCCGGTTTTTATACTGCAGGGCCGGCCGGAGCGGAAGGGGTGGTGATGGCGCAAGGCAAGGTCATCTTTATCGGCGCAGGCCCAGGTGATCCGAAGCTCCTGACGATCAAGGGCAAAGAAGCCCTTGAAGCAGCAGATGTGGTGATATGGGCGGGCTCCCTTGTCAATAAAGATATTCTTTCCTATGTCCGAAAAGAGGCCCGAATTATAGACAGCGCAGAGCTTGCTCTTCCTGCTATTGCTGCAGAGATGCTGTCTGCTGCGCGCGCCGGTAAAACGGTTGTCCGGGCGCATACGGGTGAGCCATCCCTCTATGGCGCTATTGCCGAGCAGCTTGACATTTTAGAAAAAGAACATATTCCTTTTGAAATCATCCCCGGAGTCAGCTCGGCCTTTGCAGCCGCCGCCTCCCTGCATATCGAATATACGCTGCCCGATGTTTCTCAGACCCTTATTTTCACCCGCCGCAGGGGCAGAACCCCTGTGCCTGACGCCGAGTCGCTGCAGGCCCTTGCCTCGCACCGCGCCTCCATGGTTATATTTTTGAGCGCCGGCATGATGCATGACGTCGTGGCCGAACTTGTTCAGGGCGGGTATGCTGAAGACACCCCTGCGGCTGTGGTGTACCGGGCCAGCTGGCCGGATGAAAAGCGGATCGTCGGCACCCTTGCTACAATCGCAGGGCTGGTACAGGAGGCTGGCATCTCCCGGCAGGCGCTCATACTGGTGGGGGAAGCTGTCGGGAGAAATGTGCAGTCGGTGTCAAAGCTCTATGATGCAGGGTTCAGCCACGGATACAGGGCTGCGGAGAAGAAAGCCTGTGCCGTGGTTGCCGTTACCAGGCGGGGCTGGCAGACTGCAGCGCGCATGCTCCGCTCACG
>JAFGCP010000106.1 GCA_016932595.1 Deltaproteobacteria bacterium | reverse complement strand
GGAGGGGTGCATCATAAAGATGTGGCCGCCGGATCCGGGCAGCGGCAGGGTGCTGCTGGTGGGCGAAGCAGGCGGTTTCAGGTACCTCAACGATGCCTCTATCGACGTTGCGATGGATTCAGGCTACCGGTGCGGCTCGGCAATAGCACGTGCGCTGCGGGAAGGAGGCGATGCGCTGAACTATTATAAAGAAAGTCTGGACGATATACTGCGCCATGTTCAAATCTGCAGCGATCAGATGCATTTTTTTGCGGAATAAGGCGCAGGGGTCGCCATTGGGTCGAACGCATATTCCCAAAACAAGTGAAAGAGACAATCATAAATGAAGCAACAGAAGAAACCGTCAAAGGCTTTGGTAAAAAAGAAAATTCTCGACGTGCTTGAGGCTACTTCAGGCCTGGCCGACCCAAAACCGGGCAAGCACAGCTGCGGCATGATTCACCGCAACGCCCTGGTGCTGGCAACCTCTTATAAGGATATGCCGCGGGCAACGGCTCTTGAGTTTTTTACCGAGGGGCTTACGCTCTATATACTGGGCGGGCCGGGCGCCAAGATCGCCAATATCAAGCGCAATCCCCGTGTGTCGGCATTTATTTACGAGCAGCCCCTTGATCATCGCAAAACGCAGCCCAGCCTCCAGATTTTCGGCGCTGCCGAGCTCATCACCGTGCGCTCCAACCCGCGCCTGTTCAGGGCCAAGCTGAAAAAGTGGAACCTTGATACGGTAATGCGGAACCTGCTGACGTCCATGGTGCGGGAGCAGCATTTGCAGGCAGAGGCTGCCGAGCAGTTTATTGTTAAAAATACCGAGGCATGCAGCTTTATAAAAATAATACCGGATAAAATAATTCTTAAAGAATATCTGCCTGATTTCTCCATGCGCAGCTGCGAATGGAATAAATACGGGCGCAACCAGAAAGGCGGTACATTATGAAACTGTGCATTTCTTCAACAGGACAGAACCTTAATGCGGTTGTTGATCCGCGGTTCGGCAGAGCGACCTATTATATTCTTATAGACAGCGCTACCAATGATTTTGAGTGCGTTGAAAATCCCTCGGCCATGGCCGGGGGCGGCGCCGGCACCAAGGCCGCCCAGCTGGTCATTAACAAAGGGGTGCAGGCGGTGCTGACCGGCAATGTCGGTCCGAATGCTTTTGCCGTGCTCAATGCCGCGGGCATTCAGATTTATACGGGTGTTTCCGGTTCCGTGCAAAGCGCTGTCGATTTGTTCAACAGCGGAAAATTGCAGGCTATCGGCTCGCCGTCCGTGGAAGCGCATGCCGGAATGGGCGGTGGCAAGGGAGGCCGCGCATGATTATTGCAGTTGCCAGCGGCAAGGGCGGTACGGGAAAAACGACCGTAGCGGTCAGCCTCGCCCTTTCTCTTAATAGCGTGCAGTTTGCCGACTGCGATGTCGAAGAGCCCAATGCAGCTATTTTTCTGCGGCCCGTGATTGATGAAAAAATACCCGTTACCATGCTGGTGCCTGAAATCGACGAAACAAAGTGCAGCGGCTGCAACAAATGCTCAGAACTGTGCGCCTACAATGCCCTGGTCGTGATCGGGACGCGGGTGCTGGTGTTTCCCAACATGTGCCATGGCTGCGGCGGCTGCACGCTCATCTGCCCGGAGCGGGCCATTACGGAAAAGCCACGGGAAATCGGCGTTATCGAAAAAGGCAGTGCCCGGGCCATGGCGTTCATGCAGGGCATTCTCAATGTCGGCGATCCCATGGCAACGCCCATTATCCGTGAGCTGCATCATTGTCTTGACCGCACAAAAACCATTATTCTGGACTCGCCGCCGGGAACCTCCTGCCCGGTTATTGAAACCGTGCGTGACAGCGATTACTGCATTCTGGTCACCGAGCCGACGCCGTTCGGCCTGCATGACCTGCAGCTGGCGGTTGAGACGGTGCGGCAGCTCAAGGTGCCCTTCGGCGTTATTGTCAACAGCGCCGGCATCGGCG
This sequence comes from Deltaproteobacteria bacterium, assembly GCA_016932595.1. Taxonomy (GTDB): domain Bacteria; phylum Desulfobacterota; class WTBG01; order CAIYCZ01; family CAIRTM01; genus CAIWCT01. The sequence goes on along the minus strand of JAFGCP010000106.1, from coordinate 16,687 downwards.
ATGAAGAGGTTGACAAGTACTGCCAGCGTGAGGCTATACCGCTTTTAATGAAAATTCCCTGGGACCGCCGCATCGCTGAAGGCTATTCCCGCGGCGAGCCCATCATGGCAGTCATGCCGGAGCTGCGGCAGGGATTTTTAAATTTGCATGCAGCAATAGCTGCAACCTGCGGCGCAGCATAATCACCCCCGGAGAACCTAGAATGAACGAAACAGTTAAGAAGGTGAAAGCGCTGCTGGCCAGTCACATCACTAAAAACACGATGCCGCGGCAGGAACTGGAGAAACAGATTTTCGCATTTCTCGACGAGGCGGGCAGCAGGCCCGGCACGACCGATAAGCCCGGCTGCTGCCTGAAGCACGGTCTTGCCTGCGTGCTGTGCACCGTGCATGACGGCGAGCCGCGCGCTACACCGATCGATTTTTTCGTCGATGGCTTTACCCTGTGGCATGCCGGAGAACCGGGTTTGAAAATTCGCAATATCCGTTCCAATGCCAAAGTGGCGGTCGGCGTTTACCACCCTGTCGACCACAGCGTGCTGAACCGCAGCCTGCAGATAAACGGTACGGCAACGCTTGTGCCCTATGCCGGGCATGAGCAGGAATTTATTGAGCGGCTTAAAATCATGGGTGTTTATGCTGCCGCGACGAAGGTCATGAAGGAAATGTTCACGGCCCAGGGCAAAGCGCTTGATACTTTTGATGAGGACCTCATTAATGCCCTGAGGCGCTTTAACCTTATAAAAATTGAGCCCTATGAGATCACCTATCTGCGGATTCATCCGACAGAAGGCACGGTGAAAAACATTTGGAAAAAGACAACGGCGGAGGCTTCATGAAACAAATTACCATTATCAGCGGCAAGGGCGGTACCGGCAAGACGACCATAACGGCTGCCATCTCGTATCTTGCCAAAAAGGCGGTTCTGGCCGACTGCGATGTAGACGCCGCCGATTTGCATATTCTTCTTGATCCGGCGGTGCAGCGAACGGAAGAGTTTTCCGGCGGCAAAACCGCGGTGCTGCAAAAAGCCCTGTGTACGCAATGCGGCGCCTGCCGCGAACTGTGCCGGTTTGACGCAATCCACGGCCTTGACATCGACCCGGTATCCTGCGAGGGCTGCGGGGTCTGCGCTGCTCTGTGCCCCGAGAAGGCCATTACCATGGTGCATAAGCTCTCCGGCCACTGGTTCGTGTCCGATACCCGCAACGGGCCCATGGTTCATGCCCGCCTGGGCATTGCCGAAGATAATTCGGGCAAACTGGTGAGCGTGGTTCGCCAGGAGGCTAAACGGCTTGCTGAAGAAAAAAATTTTGATTTTGTCATCATCGACGGCCCGCCGGGCATCGGCTGCCCGGTTATTGCGGCGATCACCGGCGTTGATCTGCTGCTGGTGGTGACCGAGCCGACGCTGTCGGGACTTCATGATCTGCAGCGCGTGCTGGCAACGGCAGCGCATTTCAACATTCCCGCCGCCGTATGCGTCAATAAATTTGATATAAACCCTGAAAACACGGCTATGATTGAAAATTTTTGCATGAAGCAGGCGGTTCGGGTTGTAGGACGGATACCCTATGACCGCAGCGTTGTCGCCGCGCTGATGCAGAAAAAAACCGTTTTTGAGAATCCCTGCGCCAATGTGTCGCAGGAAATAATTAAAATATGGGATGCCCTGCGCCAAATCATGCAGGCTGATGGTCGGAATGCGGCTTAAAAACAAGCACAAGGAGCTTGAGCCATGAAACAAGCGGCCAGTGTATTTTTTATTGGTGTGTTGTTGTGCGGCGGCATTGCGCATGCCGTTGAAACCCGCGTGGTGGTAACTGCCCGGGCCAGAGATGCGAAATTTATCGGCACCTCCATGGGCGGAGCCCTGGTTGTTATCCGTGACAGCGCGACAGGAGAACTGCTGAAAAAGGGCATGATAGCCGGCGAAACAGGCAGCACGAAAAAAATGCTGCAGGAGCCGCTCAAGCGGGGCGAGGCGCTTTCCGACGCTGTTTCGGCAAAATTTGAAACCGTTCTGGACCTTGAAGAGCCCCGGCTTGTTACGATTGAAGTGCAGGCGCCCTATGGGCAAAAGCAATCCATGATAAAGGCGGCAACACAGGCATGGCTGATACCGGGCAAGGACATGGCAGGGGCGGGGGACGGCATCATGCTTGAAATTCCCGGCTTTTCCGTTGATGTTTTGGCGCCGCAGGCCCATGAAAAAATGCAGCTGCAGAACGGCGCAGCGCGCATTGACATCCGCGCCAATGTTATGCTGATGTGCGGCTGCCCGGTTGAGCCCGGCGGGGTATGGGATGCCAAAAATTACGAAGTGACGGCGCTGGTGAAGCGCAACGGCGCCGCCCTTATGGGCGTGCCCATGCGCTATGCGGGTAAAATAAGCACCTTTGCGGGAAGCTTTGATGCAGTCGATCCCGGCTTTTATGAAATATGCGTATATGCCTATGCGCCGCAGACCGGCAATACGGGCGTTGATACGACAACAATTGTTGTGCAGTAAATCCCTACCGCAGTGAAAGGCGCCCCCCATGATGAAAGCAGGAATTATCCGCTGCCAGCAAACCGAGGACATCTGTCCGGGCGATATCGATTTTAAGTTCGCACAGACAGGCCAGGGGGCTTTTGCTGAAACCGGCCCCGTTGAGATTATCGGTTTTGTGTCCTGCGGCGGCTGCCCCGGCAAAAAAGTGCTTCAGCGCGCAAAACTGCTGGTTCGCAAGGGCGTCGATATGATAGTTTTGGCCTCCTGCATGAGCAGGGGCAATCCTTTAGGCTTTCCCTGTCCGCACTTTCAGCAGATACGGAACATGCTTGGAGAAAAAATTCCCCAGAGTATCAAAATACTGGACTGGACACATTAATACGGCATTTTTCAGATATTTCGTACTGAAAGGCACAGGCTTTAGCATGACCCCGGCAACGGATTATTACCAGCTTCTGCAGATTGAAAAAAGCGCTACCCCGGAGGAAATAAAAAAAGCATACCGCGCGCTCGCGCTGCAGTATCATCCGGATTTAAATCCTGATGAAAAATCCGAAGAGCATATTAAAAACCTGAATCAGGCCTATGCAGTGCTGGCCGACCCGCAGCAGCGGCAGCTGTATGATCTTTACGGAGCCGTGCCCCGCGGACAGCCCTATCAGCAGACAGCACGGCAGGGCAGGCCCTTCGGCGGCTGCAGAGGCAGGGGCATGGGTAGAGGCATGGGCCGCGGCGGCTGCGGCGGTATGGGTATATGGCAGGAGATACTGCGAAAGCGATAATCGGCAGTACCTGCCCAGGTTTTGGTGAAAGAGCCATAACCCGCAGGGGGCATATGATCTATAAAACAACGGAAACAACCCAGTCCTCAATTGTGTCCACAGGGGCTACACAACCGTGCTTGCTGCAGCGGCATTCATTTTATAGGATTTCCCATGAAGATTGAATTCTCCCCCATTGGTAGTATACACTCACCCTATACTGAACCCGCCGGGGTTCCCATTCAGGGTGTTTTCGCAAACGGCGCTGTCGGCACGGTTGAGGTATTTCCGGAATTCAGCCAGGGGCTTACCGATCTTGGAGGCTTTTCACATATAATTCTGCTGTACCACTTACACCGGGTGCAGGGCTATTCTTTCATGTGCCGGCCTTTTCTTGATATGCAGGATCGCGGTATTTTTTCAACACGCGCGCCCCGCAGGCCCAACCCAATAGGCTTGTCGGTGGTGGAGCTTCTGGGCATTGACGGCTGCACCCTGACCATAGGTGGTGTTGATATCGTTGACGGCACGCCGCTTTTAGATATTAAGCCCTATATTCCGGATTTTGACGTACAGCCCGCGGTAAGAATAGGTTGGTATGCCAGGGCAGGTAACAAAAAACAGACGGTCGCCGATGACCGCTTTGTTCACAAGAAAGGAAAAAAATGAAAAGAGAGAAAAACAATGCTTCTTGAAACGCTGCAAGCTTCTGCCCTTGCAAAGGCAGGTGATATATGTGTTTCCGATGTCAGGATCGGGCTGGGATATACGGCTGTTCGGCTTGACACGGGTTCAGTTGGCCTTGCCTACACGTTTCGCAATAAGGCAGAGTCCGGCTGCTCTGTTTTTCAGGGCAAAAGGCCCCTTGCGGGATCGCCGGTGCGGGATGTGCTGCAGTACCTGTCCTCGGGGGAGCTTCTGGAGCGCACGCTCGGTCTGGCAGCGGCGAATGCTCTGTTTAATACCCCTGCTGCAACAGAGAGCCTGCCGGGATGCAGCAGCGCCGGAGGCGATTTGCTTGATGTGCTGGCGCTCACAAAAGAGGACCGGGTCGGTATGGTGGGGTTTTTCGGCCCCCTGGTGCCTGTCATCAGGCAGCGGGCAGGTGAGCTGATTATCTTCGAGGAGAACATGGCCCGCAGCGACGGCCTTTGCCCGGGAAGCAGGGAGGCAGAGCTCCTGCCCGCCTGTTCGGTTGCCATCATAACGGCAACCTCCATTATTAATAACAGCTTTGAGCATATAGCAGCCGCAGCAGTTAATTGCCGTATCACGGCGGTGTTGGGGCCGTCGACCCCGCTTGAGCCTGATATATTCAGGGGCTATGGGATCACGCACCTGTCCGGCGTCATCGGTGTCGATACGGCGGCCATTCTTCGCGAGGTCAGCGAGGCAGGGGGCACGCGGTTTTTTATGAAATGGTCAAAAAAAATTAATCTTATTCTCAGCACATAAAGGAGGCGCATGAATTTTTTTGTTGTGTATATCTCTCCGGCAGGAAGTACGCGGCATGCGGCGCAGGTGATAGGCGATGAGCTTGCAGCCCTGGGCAAGAAGTGCAGCGCCCTTGATCTGGGGGGCAGCGCGTGCAGGGCCACACGTAAAACGGTTCTCGCCGCACTAGGCAGTGAGTCCTGTCTGTTTATCGGCTCGCCGGTGTATGCCAGCCATCCTGTTCCCGAAATCATGGATTTTATAACAAGCCTGCCTGCCGGCGCCGGCTGCTGCAGCGCGCCCTTTGCCACCTGGGGCGCCGTAACCAGCGGCGTTGCGCTTTTTGAAATGGCGGAAGCGCTTGCGGTAAAAGGATACCCTGCGATAGCAGCAGCAAAAATAGTGGCCGAGCATTCTCTGCTGTGGCAGTTTGATAATCCTTTGGGAAAAGGCAGGCCCAATGCCGATGATGACCGCAGGATACGGGATATGGTGAAAACGGTTGTTGCCGCTGTTGACGCAGGTACGGCCCGGCCCCTTTCGGCTTCTGCATTGAACTATCAGCCCGAGGCTTTACAGAAAGTCATGGCCGGTCTGGTGCTGAGCGCCGTGCGGAAGAATCTGCCGCAGATCAGCGTTAAACGCGATCTGTGCACCTTATGCGGCGACTGCGTCATGGCCTGCCCGGCTGAGGCCGTTCAGCTTGCCGGCGGCCCGGTATTTAATGACTGCTGCATTGCCTGCTATAATTGCCTGCGAGCCTGCCCCGAGCATGCTTTGCAGGCTGATTTCAGCAAAATGGAAGCGGGGCTTGCGCAGCGGGTGAAAGACTTCGGGGAAGCATGCGAAACGGTCGTGTATCTGCCTTGAAGCGCAGGCTGCTTCTGCAAGACTCATACAACAAAAAGGTTATTTTAAAGGCTCTGAAGAAGCCCGTGCCTTTAATGGGCCGTGAGATCCTTTGCTTTGCGCAGGGTGACCGCTTTGAATTTTTTATGTGAGCAGCAGTAAAACGGTCACAGCTGTCTTGCGTTAACTTAAATTTTTAATGAAAGGGCCGCAAATGCCTATTTACGAATATCAGTGCGCATCCTGCGGAGAAACAACAGAAATTATAACAACCGGAGGGGCTACAAAAGCCGCTGTGGTTTGCGCTTCCTGCGGCGGTGAGAATCTTGAAAAAAAAGTTTCCGCTGCAGCGCTTCCAAAAATGTCCGCACGCCCTGCAGGCAAAACCTGCTGCGGCAGGGATGAAAAATGCGATGGCGGCCCCTCCTGCTGCGGCGGGTAATGCAAAACGTCGGCTGCAAAGGCATGCTATGATCAGCATAGTAATCCCGGGTTTCAAGGAGCTTGCACTTCGGTATCTGGTGCTTGATTATAACGGCGCCGTTGCTTTCGAAAGACTGCTTGCGATCGGTGTGAGCGAACATATTAGAACCCTTTCGCAGAGCATCGATATCCATGTACTGACCGCCGATACTAATAAAACCTGCGGGCCGGAGCTCGCGGGCCTGCCGGTAACTCTTTCGGTTATCGGATCGCGGCCCGAGGATGAGGCAAAGCTTGGGTATGTGCGCAGCCTTGGACTGGATTAGTGCGTTTGCATCGGCAACGGCATGAACGACCGGCTTATGCTGAAACAGTGCGGCCTTGGCATTGCAGTTTTGGGAGGCGAATGCTGTGCAGCACAGGCCTGCCTGGCTGCCGATATTATCGCGCCGGGAATTATCCAGGCGCTTGAGCTTTTATTACATGCAAAGCGCCTCTTGGCAACTCTGCGCGTATAACGAAAGGAGGTTTTTATGTGCAAAAAAACGAAAAATGCTACGCGGGCTAACGATGCTCTGCTGCAAAAAGATTTTACGGAGTCTGCTTCTGAGGGAACAGACGATACGAAAAAAAGCCCGCCTGCCCCGGCCTGTACTGAAAGTCCTGGCTGCGGCTGAGCGGTAAAGCGTTAATACACGCAGGCTGCGTGTGCGTAAGGAGTAGTACCATGGCCAGAGAGGATGAAGACTGGAGAAGGCTTTATGAGCAGGACCGGGAGCCTGATATCGAAGATAGCCAGGCAGGCGTTATATTTTATAATGATACCGTTATTGAGCACTTTACCAACCCGTGCAATGTGGGCGAGATAGATGACGCCGACGGATTTGCCCTTATCGGGGATCCCTCCTGCGGCGATCAGATGAAGCTCTGGATCAAGGTGGAAGCCGGCCATATTATTGATATAAAGTTCAAATCTTTTGGCTGCCCCGGCGCCATAGCCACCAGCAGCATGGCGACAACGCTTGCCATGGGCATGCACCTTGATGACGCCAGGCAGCTGACCGACGACGATGTCGTGCGCGCCCTTGGCGGCATTCCGGCCAACAAGCAGCATTGTTCACTCATGGGCATCAGCGCGCTGCAGGCAGCAATCAGGGACTATGAGCAGCGGATCGTGCAGCGGCCATGAATAAACGGACGACCATCTATCTGGACCATAATGCAACAACGCCCCTTTGCCCGGAAGCGCGCGAGGCCATGCTGCCGTTTATCGACGGCTTGTATGGTAATCCGTCGTCCTATCACCATGTGGGCCGGCAGGCCCGCAGCGCCGTGGAAGCGGCGCGGCGCACCATTGCAGAAATTTTCGGCTGCAGCCCGGCAGAGGCTGTTTTCACTGCCGGCGGCACCGAGGCTAATAATCTGGCCCTGCGCGGCGCAGCCGCGGCCCTGAAGGACAGGGGCCGCCATATCATCACTTCGGCCATCGAACATCACAGCGTGCTGAAGACCGCCGAAGCGCTTGGCCGCGACGGCTTTGACATAACGTTTCTGCCGGTTGATGCGCAGGGCGTTGTCGCTCCGCAGGCGGCTGCAGACGCGATCCGGCCCGATACGATACTCATAAGCGTTATGCATGCCAATAATGAAACGGGCGCTGTGCAGCCGGTGGAAGTAATCGGGGGTGCCGCCCGGCAGCGGGGAATAGCTTTTCATACCGATGCCGTGCAGGCCTTCGGAAAGATTCCGCAGGGCGCAGTGTTTGAGTATGCCGATATGGTGACGGTCACTGCCCATAAGGCCTACGGCCCCCGGGGCGCCGGCGCCCTGCTGGTGAGGAGGGGCACGCCCCTTGTGCCGCTTATGACGGGCGGGCATCATGAACAGGGCCTGAGGCCCGGTACGGAAAATGTGGCGGCCATTGGCGGGTTTGCCGCAGCGGCAGAGCAGGCGGTTGCAAAGCTTGCTTCCGAGTCAGCTCGTATTGCAGCCCTGCGCGACCGCTTTGAAGCGCTGCTGCTGCAGGCCATAAGCAATATAGCCATTAACAGCCGTGGCGCACCGCGGGTGCCCAATACCTCCAATGTCTGCTTTGCCGGCATTGAAAGCGAGTCGGTCCTGCTGCACCTCGACCTTCTCGGCATTTGCGCCTCGGCGGGCTCGGCCTGCACCACGGGCGAGCCCGAGCCCTCCCATGTGCTGCGGGCACTGGGCCTTTCAAGCGTGCAGGCCCAGGGAGCGGTTCGTTTTTCTCTGGGCAGGGCCACTACGGTTGAACAGATCGATACGGTTGCTGCTGCCCTTGCCGGCATTGTCAAAAAACTGAGGGAGGTATCAAGCCTGTGACACACCTGACCATACTCTGCGAAAACACTGCGGGCCCGGCTGTGGGCGTGCTGGGCGAGCACGGTTTTTCCGTGCTGATCGAACGGGCAGGCGACTGCTTTTTGTTTGACACGGGCCAGGGCCACACCATCCTTCATAATGCCGGCTGCCTGAAAAAGGATCTCAGCCGAATAAAAAAAATACTGCTCAGCCATGGCCATTATGACCATACCGGCGGCCTGAAGCAGGTGCTGCAGCAGACCGGTCCGGTTGATGTCCACGCCCATCCCGCCATCTTTACAGAAAGGTTTGCGGCTCTTACCAAAGATCATGAAACATCCTACCGGCATGTCGGCATACCTGCTGAGCGGGCCGGTCTTGAAGCCCTGGGCGCCCGGTTTGTTTTCAATACTTCCTTTGCGGAAATTACAAAGGGTCTATATTTAACGGGTGAAGCGCCGCGCACGGCCTCCTTTGAAAAAAACGACCGGCGCCTGGTTATTCGGGACAAGGGCCGATATGCGCAGGACACTATACCCGATGATCAGTCGCTGGTGCTGGAGTCGGCCGGGGGCCTTGCGGTAATTCTCGGCTGCGCTCACTCCGGCGTCATCAACACCCTGAACCACATCACCGCGCAACTGCCGGGCAGGCCCATTCATACCGTCATCGGCGGAACGCATATGGGGTTTCTCAGCCAGGCCCAGCTGGAAACAACCATAGAACATCTGAAAAAGTTCCCCCTGAAAAAAATCGGCGTTTCCCACTGCACCGGCCTTGCCCCCTCCATGAAACTCATGCAGGCGTTCGGGCAGACATTCTTTTTTGCAAATGCAGGAAGCATAGTGGACCTTGCCTAAACGATCGAGAACTACAACAGTGAGGGAGGTATGCAATAAAAAATGATGCTCAGGTTTTTTTCAAGGATTTCATGAAGACAAATCAGAAAATAGCCAAGCATATACCTGAAACCATTAAAACCTTTATGGTGCTGCATGAAAAAACCATGGAGACCGGCGCGCTTGATAAAAAGCAGAAGGAGCTTATTGCCGCAGGTATCGCCGTTGCAGCGCACTGCCGGGCATGTATATATATATTCACACACAGGCTGCCGTGCAGGCAGGCGCTTTGGCAAAAGAAATCCTTGAGGCCGCATCTGTTGGCGTCCTCCTGGGCGGTGGGCTCATATATCTGAAATACTGAAAACATGCGACGCCCTTGGCGTAAAGTATTAACAAGGATACAAGGTACGATAATAAGCATTATGTGGAGCCATCAATGAACGCAAACAAGCTGACACATTTTGATGATGCCGGACGGTCGCGAATGGTTGATGTAAGCGCCAAAGCCGACTCGCTGCGGGAAGCAACGGCTTCGGCCACAATCTTTATGAAGCGCACTACTTTTCAGCGTATTCAGGACCGGACCATGGAAAAGGGGGATGTGTTCGGGGTGGCACAGACAGCAGGGATTATGGCTGCAAAAAAAACAGGGGATTTAATTCCCATGTGCCATCCGTTGAATCTTACCGCTGTCACCATGGAGTTTTATCCACGGCAGGAGCAAAGCTGTGTGGAAGTGCGCGCAACAGCGCGGCTTGTGGGCAAAACCGGCGTTGAGATGGAGGCGCTTGTTGCAGCATCAACGGCGGCTTTGACCATCTACGATATGTGCAAGGCCATAGACCGTGAAATGACAATTACCAAGGTGCAGCTGCTAAAAAAAAGCGGCGGTAAAAGCGGAACTTTTGAACGGCAGGAACCATAGCCATTGCAAAGGGGCTGCGCGCGCATCTTTAACCGGGAGACAGGAAATGAAAATGCATAAAGCCGGCTATACAACTGTATTTTTTTTTGCGGTTCTGTACGTTCTTTTGTTTATCATTATAGCCACTATCCCCGCCTGCAATGGCTTTATTGAATATCTGACGGGGATCACAGGCGTAATGCTTTTTTGTTTTCTGTTGTTTTTTTTCAGAAACCCCGCAAGAACAATCATGCCGGATACGGCGATTGCCGTTGCTCCTGCCGACGGGCTGATTGTCGCCATTGAGGAAGCCTTTGAAGCCGAATATTTACATCAGCGCTGCAGGAAAATTTCAATTTTCATGTCCGTCCTTAATGTGCATGTTAATCGCTACCCGGTAAGCGGAAAAATAAAATATACCAAATACCATCCGGGTAAATATTTTATTGCAAGCTATCCGAAGGCTTCTGAATTAAACGAGCACCATTCAACCGTTATTGAAACAGCCGAAGGGATTTCAGTGCTGGTAAAGCAAATTGCGGGAATTGTAGCGCGGCGGGTTGTGTGCTATGCCAGGCAAGGAGAAGAGGCTGTACAGGGCGAAGATATTGGATTTGTAAAATTCGGTTCCAGGGTTGATGTATTTTTGCCTTTGACTGCTGATGTTTTTGTTCATCTGCATGATAAGGTAAAAGGCAACCTGTCGTCTCTTGCCCGCTTCAATCAGTAATTCAGCGCCGTCTCCCGCTTGGGACCGCCTGTTTTTTTTCATTGTAAACAAAAAAATTTTAAGCCTGCTATTTCCCTCCACGGTTTCTGCCGTCTCCGGACGGAGGCTTAATTCCGAGCGACCTGATTTTTCTATACAATGTGCTGGCGTTGATACCCAAAGCCCGGGCCGCGCTCTGTCGGTTTCCGCCATGGCGCCGCAGTGCTTCGCTGATTAACGTTTTTTCCATTGAGGCGAGCGTTGTGGCCGGCCCCGCTTCAGCCTTCTCGGCCATTCCCGCAGGGCGAAGCTCCGGGGGCAGATTTTCAAGCTCGATCAGTTGGCTGTTGCACAGCACAAAGGCATGCTCAAGAATATTTTGCAGCTCCCGGACATTGCCGGGATAATCATGCTCCATCAAGCGTGCCTTCACAGCGTCTGAAACGCCTTGAATGGTTTTACCCTGCAATTGATTAAACCGCGCCACAATATGCTCGATCAGCAGCGGTATGTCCTCGCGCCGCTCCCGGAGAGGCGGTATTTTCATTTCAAATACCCGAATCCGGTAGAACAGGTCGTCGCGAAATTTTCCAGCCCGCACCAGCTTATCAAGGGATCTATTTGTCGCTGCGATAATGCGGACATTAACCGGAACCGGCTCAACACCCCCCAGCGGTTCAATGACGCGCTCCTGCAGGACCCGCAGGAGCCGCACCTGCATTGCCGCAGAAACATCCCCGATTTCGTCAAGAAAAATCGTGCCGCCGTCAGCGATTGCAAATCTGCCCTGCCGGTCTTTTCGGGCGTCGGTAAAGGCGCCGGCCTTATAGCCGAACAGCTCCGACTCCAGCAGCGTATCGGGCAAAGCGCCGCAGTTGACCGCCACAAAGCGCTTTGTCCGGCGGTGTGACAGATTATGAATTGCCCGGGCAAACAGCTCCTTGCCCGTTCCGCTGGGCCCTTCGATGAGCACGGTACTGCCGCTTTCGGCAATCTGGGGCAGTATCTGAAAAAGGTTCATCATGGCAGGACTGCGCCCGATAATGTCCTCGAACGAGTAGCGCGAGTGCAGCTCTTTTCTGAGCTGTTCGACCAGGGAAAGATCCTGAAACGTTTCCACCCCCCCGATCACCCGGCCGGCATTGTCCTTGAGCAGGGCCGTGGATATTCGGGTCGGAATACGCTGCCCAGCCTTATTGACCATATGGGCGGTGGCATTAACAATGGGTTTGCCTGTTTTTATCGTTTGCCTGAGGGCGCAGGCGGTCTCACAGATATTGGTCCGAAAAACCTCATGGCAGGTTCTTCCGCAGGCATCGTGGCGCCGTATGCCGGTTATCCGCTCGGCGGCACGATTAAACGATATAATCCTCCATTCAAGGTCAACGGTAAAAACCCCTTCATTGATCGAATCCAGTATCGTTTGCTGATGGTTGCCTGTATCGGATAGATTCATGCCGCGTTCCCTTGTTCTATACTCATAAAAATATATACCGCATATTAATGCATACTGCAATTATAGTTTAATTATAGATGTGCAAAATGCATTAAAATAAATAAGGTGAACGGGTCTGTTGCGGCAATAAACATAAGTTTAAACAGCTAGTTAAGTGTATTATAAAAATCAGGCATGTTTAGTGCATTAATTGAAAAATATGAAAATAATCATACCATGCTGGCAGGGCAGAGTTTCTCCCTTGTTTGATGCGGCATGCACAGTGCTGCTTATTGAGATGGCAAATGGCCGGGAATTAAGCCGCATGGTTCGGCAGCTTGAAGGACCCGATCCCCTGCAGCGGGTACGGCAGACCGTGGGTTTTGGCGCCGATATACTTATTTGCGGCGCTATTTCCGGCCAGCTTGAGTGCATGCTCCGGTCAACAGGCCTGCAGGTTATTGCAAATATCTGCGGCGCCATTGATGATGTGCTGTCCGCTTACGCGGAAGGATCTTTATTAAATACGCCATTTCTCCTGCCTGGCGTTCATGGGATAAGAAGGCGATTGCGAAACCGGCAGGGGGGTAAAAACAGATGAATTTTTCCGAGCTGAAGTATCTTGAAACACTGACCGGAGCGCGCTGGACGGGCATGCGTTTTTTCGACCGCGGCTGCGCAGCGCCGCGGCGCTGCAGCACCCTGTGTGAAGCCATAGCGCAGTCATTTAAAGAAAGTTTTAGCCTGCAGGCCTGCGAAATGGAATGCCCCGGCGCCCTGCGATGTCTGGGCTTTGAGGGAAATGATGAAAAGATGGTTGCGCATATTTCAACCGAGGCCGGCGCAGCGCCGCAGAGCATTCGCGCCATCATTGCCGCTGCTCCCCGGATGGAAAAAGCCGTACGGACTGTTGGGCTGGGCCCTATGGCCGACCCCGAACTCTGCGTCGGGTATGTTTCACCCGAGGCTGCCATGAAGCTGCTGCGCAACTGGCAGATACAGCATGGCAGCGGGCTTTTCGCAGACCTTTCAAGCTTCATGGCGGTTTGCAGCGCTGTTGTCGCGGCAATTAAAAACGATACCCTTGTTTTTTCACTGGGCTGCCCCGAGTCACGGAAAAAAGGCGGCATTGCGCCGGACCGGCTGGTCGCGATTTTGCCCCGGCGGTTGGTACATACTTTAATGGAAGGGATACCGGTATGCCGACATATGAATATGAATGCAAAGCCTGCGGTCAGCGGTTTGAACGATTTCAGCATATGAGGGATGACCCCGTTAAGGTTTGTCCCCACTGCGGCGCTCCCGTGAAAAGATTGATAGGGTTGGGTGGAGGCTTTATTTTCAAGGGTACGGGTTTTTATGCAACTGATTATGGAGGGCCGCAACCCCGCTGCGGGCGAGAAAAACCCTGTTGCGGCAGAGAGGCGCCATGTGAAAAAAAACCATGCGAGTAACAGTACAATGATGACAGCGCATTTTACCTTCGGTCCGGTTCCTTCACGGCGGCTTGGGCGGTCGCTGGGTGTTGATCTTGTTCCGCTGAAAACCTGCACCTATGACTGCCTGTACTGTCAGCTTGGCCGCACGACCAATAAAACAGTAGAGCGCAAGGAATGGGCGGGCCCCCTGGAAGCGATTGTTGCAGAGGTTAAAGAGAAACTGACAACCCGGCCCGATTATATAACCCTGAGCGGCTCGGGCGAGCCGACCCTGTACAGCCGGATTGCCGAACTGATTGACCGCATTCATGGCATAACCGATATTCCCGTTGCCGTTTTAACAAATGGGTCGCTGCTTTGGGATAAAACCGTGCGCCAAGAAATCGCAAGCGCTGATCTGGTTATACCTTCGCTTGATGCCGGCGATGCGGCTATGTTTGCAGCGGTCAATCGCCCCTGCGGAGGTATACTCTTTGAGCAGATGCTTGAGGGCCTTATCACTTTCAGGCAGGAATATCGAGGCGCCTGCTGGCTGGAAATACTGCTGCTTGGCGGCTATACCGCAATTGCGGCGGAAGTGCATAAGCTTGAAGCCTGTGTCAGAAAAATAAAGCCGGACCGGGTGCAACTCAATACCGTAACCCGGCCTCCGGCTGAAGAATATGCAGCATTCGTGAATAAAACTCGTTTGCATGAACTTGCGCGGCTGTTTCATCCTGCCGCGGAAGTTATCGCTGACTTTGAAGATGCGCGGCACAGCGCAGAAGCTACCGCCGGGCATCAAGATATTATAAGCCTTTTGCAAAGGCGCCCGTGTACGGCCGGGGATATAGCCTCGGGATTGGGCCTGCACCGCAATGAAGTGGCTAAATATCTTGAGCACGATCTGGCGCAGGGAAAGCTCGAAAAATGCCGGATCGGGGGCGAGGTTTATTACCGGCCCGCAGCAGCAGTTGCTTGCAACAAAGGGCTCGGTCAAAGATCCTGATGCTGAAACTCTGCAATGATGGATGAATCTACAGTTGTGATTGCAGCCTGAATATTTTTCATGGAGGATTAGCAACGTATGGCAATGAAGAATTATTTGCTTACTTCGGAATCGGTAACCGAGGGTCATCCCGATAAAATAGCTGATACAATATCGGATGCCGTGCTTGATGCAATTATTGCGCAGGATAAAAAATGCCGGGTTGCCTGCGAATCAATGGTTACAACCGGACTTGATGCTGTTGCAGGCGAGATAACGACGGACTGTTATGTGCATTTTCCCGATATCGTGCGCACGACCATTAAAGAAATCGGCTATACGGATTCCTCCATGGGCTTTGACTATGCGACCTGCTCGGTCACGAACTCAATTGACCGCCAGTCACCCGACATCGCCATGGGCGTTGCCAGGCCCGTATCGGTCATGATCAACACCTTCGGCACGAGCAAGGGCATGACCCCGGATCAAATCGCGGCTGTCGTGAGCGAAGTGTTTGATTTCCGGCCCTCGGCAATTATCAAAAAGCTCGGCCTGCTGCGGCCGATATATAAAGAGACCGCAGCCTATGGCCATTTCGGCAGAGCCGATGAGAATTTTTTTTTTGGAAAAAACGGATATGGCGGATGAGCTGAAAAAAAGGGCTCATCAATAGCATGGCGCAGCAGGCGGGCAGGGTGAAGGAAGTTCGGGAGCAGAGAAAAATATCGTGTCTTTAAGGACATAATGCAGCTGAAAATAAGAGCATCGACAATTAACAGCGCTATCTATATACGAAGGTTCTTAGCATGGCTGTCGGACGCCTGCGTTTAAAACCCTTATCCTATGATTTTCCGCCCTGGCGACCGCCCAGTGAAGCGGGCAGCCTGCTGCTGCGGGTAACCAGGGGCTGCACCTGGAACAGGTGCACCTTCTGCTCCCTGTACAAAAATGTTACCTTTCAGCGCAGACCCCTTGAAGAAGTAAAGTCCGATATAGACAAGGCAGCGTCTCTGTACCGCGCTGAGGTTCGCACGGTTTTTATTGGCGACTCGAACAGCCCGTCAATGCCTGTACGTGATTTTGAAGAAATACTCAACTGCCTCTATGCCGTTTTTCCACATGTTGAGCGTGTTACAAGCTATGCCCGGTCAAAAACTCTTCAAAAAAAGCCTTTGGATGAACTGCTGCGGCTGCGAACGGCAGGGCTTACGCGGCTGCATGTGGGCCTGGAGACCGGGAGCCGGGATCTACTTGAGAAAATCAAAAAAGGGGCAACACCCGAAGACATGATCGAAGGCTGCATCAAGGCAAAAGAGGCTGGCTTTGAGCTATCGGTGTATGTGCTGCTGGGCCTGGGCGGCGAGGAGCTTTCTTCTGCCCATGCCCGCGATACCGCAGGGGTGCTCAACCGTATCGATCCGCATTTTATCCGGGTGCGCACGCTGCAGCCGCAGCCGGGCTCGCAGTTATATGAAGATATGCAGGCTGGACTGTTCATCAAGGCGTCACCGGAAACCGTGCTCAAGGAACAGCGGGCGCTCATAGAGACGCTTACTGTATCGTCGCAGTATCTGAGCGACCATATCACCAATTTTGTTCCTGTTGAAGGCAGGCTCCCCGGCGACAAGCAGGCCATGCTGGATGCCCTTGACCGGTTTATTGCCGATTTCCCGCAGGATGAAGCGCTGCAGGCCAGGTGCGCCCGAAAAAACGAACTGGCCAGGCTGTAATGCACAGATAATGTTCCCTGTCACTGGTTGAGCACAGGAGAAGCAGCGTCTTTAGGATACTAAAATTTGTCATAGGAATTGTAGTACGGTTCAACAGCAACAAGGAGACAAAGAGCCGGAAACAAACCCGACGCCAGCGGTTAACTGCCGGTCGGATAAAGTTAAGCGTGTTCGGCGATAGAAAGCTTTGTATCATAGTAGATTTTTTGTCGCTACGGGTTCTTTTTTACTCCCTTTATTTTGAAGCCTTGTAAAAGAGGCCATAGTGTAATAAAAACCGATTTTTTGCGAAAGGAGGTTTGGTATGCCGGGATTTAATGGAACAGGACCAATGGGTATGGGGCCACGAACAGGCGGGGGCAGAGGGTTCTGCGCT
>JAFGCP010000105.1 GCA_016932595.1 Deltaproteobacteria bacterium | reverse complement strand
TTGTAGGAGCGGCTTCAGCCGCGAAACAATCGCACCTAAAGGTGCTCCTACAATGAAAACAATGACCGCTAATTTAAAATGTCACGAACCACTAAAAGCTAGGAAAAAAACTACACACGCCACAGGTTATTATTCTATGAAAAAAGAAAACACATATACTCCTTGAAGCCTGTGTATCTTCCATTCTGAATGCTGGCTCCTGAATTCTGGCTTCTTTTCCAACAAACACCGCTAATGTTGTAGAACCAAAAAACCTACTGACGGACGAACAGCAATGCCCCCCCTATTTGAGAAAGCCTTTGCCCTGCGAGCGCCGCTTTATGCCGACCCGGCGCATGACTGCTGCCGCCTGTTCAACGGCGCAGGCGACGGCATGGACGGCATCACGATTGACCGCTACGGAGCATGGCTGCTGGTTCAGATTGAAAAGGCCGCCCTCCTTCAGGAGCAGAAAACCCTTTTCCCTGCCATTATCCAGGCTGCCCGCTGCCTTCCCCGCACACCCCGGGGCATTCTCTGGAAGGACATAAGCGGCAGCACAAAGCCGTGGCGCGATTACCCGTGCCGCAGCAGCATCATGGACGGCCATGCCCCGCCGGAAGAGCTCGTCGTGATGCAGAACAGCGTCAGGGTTGCCGTGGATTTGATGCTCGGCAGGCATACGGGCCTGTTTCTTGATATGCGCATCATACGCGGCCTGCTTGCCCAGCACTATAAAAACGGGGGCGCCATGCTCAACCTTTTCTGCTACAGCGGCATGTTCTCCGTGCATGGCCTGAAAAACGGCTTAAGCAGCGTACTCAACCTTGACCTGGCCAAAACAGCCCTGGAGCGAGCCCGGCGCAACTACGGGCTCAACGGCATTGCCTGCGATGAGCGCGGCTTCATGTACGGCGACGCCCTGACCTGGATGAAAGCCTTTGCAAAAAAAGGCCGGCGCTTTGACTTCGTGGTGCTGGACCCGCCGACCTTCGCCCGCAGCAAGCAGGGCTCCTTTTCCGTCAAAAAGGACTTCCCCCGCTGCCTGGATAT
Source organism: Deltaproteobacteria bacterium (assembly GCA_016932595.1). GTDB lineage: Bacteria > Desulfobacterota > WTBG01 > CAIYCZ01 > CAIRTM01 > CAIWCT01. The sequence continues at coordinate 10,689 of JAFGCP010000105.1, read as the reverse complement.
TCTCAGCAGTCTCGCCCCGGGAGGCCTTGCCCTTACCGTGGTCAATTCGCCTGCTGTTTCGCAGGAGCAGTATCGCCAGTGGCACCCGGCATCGTGGCAACTTGAGTGGCTGGAGCACGAGCCGGATGATTTCCCCTGCGTCGGGCAGCCCTATCTCAAGGCGGGACTGTGGAAAATCCCATCTTGAATTTTTAATTTTGGCTACGGATTCAAAATCTAAAATACTCTTGACTTCATCAGGCCCCTACCATATTACAAGTGCATGGAGCAGAAGACCCAGGAGACAATAAAAAAGCCCCCGCGGCAGCCATGGCTGCTGCGTTTTATTATAAACGCCCTGCTTCTTGCCGTATGGCTGTGCGTTATTCTGCTTGCGGCACTGGAGGAACGCTCCTCCGAGCTGCAGGCAAAATATTTTTCAACCCTTGTGCAGAAGCTCACCTTCTGGACGGCAGCCGGCCCGAGCGACGCCATCTGCTATCCCAAAGCCGGGCCTTCGGACCAGCGGCGCGGCTATGTGGATCTTCCCGCCTTCATCCGGCGCGCCGAAGAAAAAGGCTATGCAGTGGAGACCCAGGCGCGCTTTTCGCCGGAGCTTCTGCGGCTTTGCAATCTGGGCATTTACCCGCCCTTTCGCGAGAAGCCGCAGGCCGGCCTTGAAGTGTATGACCGCCGCGGGCAAACGCTTTTTGACATGACCTTTCCCGTGCATGCCTATGCAAGCTTTGAGGCCATTCCGGAAATCATCGTCAAGAGCCTTGTGTTCATCGAAAACCGCGACCTGCTTGACCCGCGCTACCCCTTCAAGAACCCGGCTGTCGACTGGACGCGTTTGGGAAGGGCCCTGATCGAGCGCGGCATCAACAAGGCTACGGGCGGCGGCCGCGGCCCCGGCGGCAGCACGCTTGCCACACAGATTGAAAAGTACCGCCATTCGCCTGAAGGCCGCACCAGTTCGACCCGTGAAAAGATGGTGCAAATGGCCTCGGCATCCCTGCAGTCCTACATGGACGGCCCGAACACGCTTGGCGCGCAGATGGGCATCATACTGGACTATGTCAATTCCATCCCCCTGGGGGCCTATCCCGGCTACGGCGAAATTATCGGCATCGGCGACGGGCTCTGGGCCTGGTATGGCGCGGATTTCGACGCCGTGAACCGCACGCTTGCACGGCGGCCCCGGTCAGCCGATGACAGAAATCTGGAGCCGTGGGCCCGGGCGTTCAAGCAGATGCTCAGCCTGTTCATCGCCCAGCGAAGGCCCGGCCGCTATCTGCTGAAGCGCATAGACTCGCTGGAGGAACAGACCTGCGGCTATGTGCGGGTGCTGGAAGCTCAGGGCATCATCACGCCGTTTGAGCGCGACGCGGCCCTGCGCGCGCCCCTGCGCATCCGGCGGACCATGCCCGTGCAGTACGAGGGATCGTTTCTGGAGCGCAAGCCCGCAAACGCCGTGCGCACAAAACTCATGGCAATGCTTGATGTAGAAAAACTCTATGAACTTGACCGCCTCGACCTGACCGTTTCATCAACCCTTGACGCAAAGGTTCAGGAAGAGATCACCTGGACCCTGCACAAGCTGAAGGAGCCTGCCTTCGCCCGCCAGTCGGGCCTGTACGGGTTTCATCTGCTCACCAATGAAGACCCGTCAAAAATCGTCTACAGCTTCACCCTCTATGAGCGCGGCGAGAAGGCAAACCTGCTGCGCATCATGACCGACACCAATGATCAGCCCCTGAACATCAATGAGGGCATCAAGCTCGAGCTCGGGTCAACGGCAAAGCTGCGCACCCTGGTAACCTACCTTGAAATAATCGGCGAGCTGCACGAACAGTTTGCCGGCCGCACGGTGCAGGACCTTGACGCGCTGGATATCTACCCACTGGATCCTCTTTCCCGGTGGGCTATCCTCTATCTTCTGGCTGCATCCGACCGCTCGCTGCCGGCCATGCTCGATGCGGCCATGGAGCGGACCTATTCGGCAGATCCGGGAGAGTCGTTTTTTACCGGCGGCGGCCTGCACACATTTGCAAACTTCAATCCTGACGACAACGACAGGGTTTTGACCGTGCGCGACGGGCTGCGGCAGTCGGTGAACCTTGTTTTCATCCGCATGATGCGCGATATCATGCGCTACTTCATCGTCCAGCGCCATGAGTCGACCTGGGGCCCCCGCGATGCCGATGCCGGCCCTGCCCGCAAGCAGTATCTTGCCAAATTCGCCGACACGGAGGGCCAGAAATATCTGGCGCGCTTTTACGGTAAATACAGGGGCAAAAGCTCCGACGAAGCACTCAAAACGCTGGTGGACGGCATTGTGCCGGCGCCCGTGCGGCTTGCCGTGATCTACCGCTCCATCATGCCGCAAAACGGGCTGAAGGAATTCAGCTCCTTTATCAAAAAAAATCTGCACCGCTCGGAGCTGTCGGAAAAAACACTGCGCAGGCTCTACGGCAAATATGCAGCCGGCTCCTTTTCGCTTGTCGACCGGGGGTTTCTGGCCCGCGTTCACCCGCTGGAGCTCTGGACCGTTGCCTATCTGCGCGACCATCCCGCCGCAACCCAGGCGGACATCATCCGCGACAGCGCGAAGGAGCGCCAGCAGGTGTACAGCTGGCTGTTCAAAACACAGCACAAGGCAGCGCAGGACTCGCGCATACAGATGGTGATGGAAAACGAGGCGTTTCAGGAAATACATCGCATGTGGAAGCGGCTGGGATATCCGTTCGACTCGCTCGTGCCCTCCTATGCCACAGCCATCGGCAGCTCTGCCGACCGGCCGGCAGCCCTTGCCGAGCTGGTGGGAATACTCGTGAACAACGGCGTCTACGCCCCAGGCCTGCGCATAGAAAAAATGCACTTTGCCGCAGGCACGCCCTATGAAACCGTTCTCAGGCCCGCGACCAGCCGCGCCCAACAGGTCATGAAGCCCGAAGTGGCCCGGGTCGCCCGCAGGGAGCTGCTCGGCGTTGTCGAGCGGGGCACGGCAGTGCGCATTGCAAAAGCATTCACGCGGCCCGACGGCGCCACTATCGATGTGGGCGGCAAGACCGGCACGGGCGACAACCGCTTCGACGTATATAATGCCTCCGGCGACCTCGTGCGCTCAACCGCCATCAACAGAACAGCCACTTTTGTTTTCTTCATCGGCGAGCGGTTTTTCGGCACGCTCACGGCCTATGTTCCGGGTCCGCAGGCAGCAGACTATTCCTTCACCAGTTCCCTTCCCGTGCAGGTACTGAAGACCCTTGCACCCAAGCTCATGCCGCTTATCAACGGCATCGAGCCCGAAGCCCGAAGCGCTGCCATGATACCTGCAGCCGCTTTGAGATGACATGCGGTTTTTTACAATGACATGTGTTAGGGATTAAAATGCACGCAGGGGTTCAAAAATGCGAACCCCTGCTTCAAAAAATACAATCCTGATCGGCACAGACTTTTACCGGGGTGCGTCCCTCCACGGCGGACGGAAACCATCACAAAACCGTTGGGCATGGTTGATTCCCTAATGCGCCCATTCCAGCAAAGGCTCCAGGCGCGGTATGTCCCTCAGAAAATTGAAATCTTTTTTCTCTTCCGTGCTGCTGATAACTCTGCCGGATTCATTATACTCTATGGATGCAGCAGGTTCCCCCCTGCGGTACAGCCGCTGGGCTTTCAGCTGACCGCTCTCGAAATATTCTTTTGAAATGCCGTTTTTTTTGCCGTTACGGTAATTTTCCACCAGCCGCACCGCGCCGCTTTCATAAAACTCTATGACTGTGCACTGCAGCAGCCCCTCACTGTAATATGCGCTCTGTTTGGGCATGCCGCTTTTGTAATAAAGGGTTTCTGGGCCCTCTTTTTCATCTTTAACATACTGAGCCTCCGCGGCCGTCACGCCGTTTTGGTACCGCTTTTTATAGGGGCCTTCCATCAGGCCGTTACGGAAGATGCATTCGACTTCAATGCTGCCATTATCGTAATAGCTTGTATACAAACCGTTTTGCCTGCCATCTTCATATATGGCGGTGCTCAGTATCTGGCCCTGATCGCCATAGGACATGGTGACGCCGTCCCTCCTGCCGTCCTTCCATGTTTCAACCTTCCACAGCTTGCCCTTTGACGTATAGTGTTTGATTGCGCCGTGCACCTGACCGCGGCTGTTATAGGTATACTCTGTCTTCAACCCGCCGCCGATATAGTACTCCTTTTCCGGATTGCCGCACCCGGCGCCGAGCAGCACCGCTGCCATAAGCAGCAAAATACTGGGGCCTGTTTTACCGTGGCGGATAGGTGTCATGGATGCTCCCATTGCTCGAGTAAACTGCCGTACTTCTGTCCTAGTATATAATGCGCGATGCAATCCCCTGTCAAGAAACAGTTTGCAGAAGGATACAGGTACCGGCAGCCGATGAAAAAGGGGCCCATATATGGCATGGCCCCTTTACGGATTGCTGTTTGTCGTTCTGATCAAATGTGCAGCTTTCTTCAAGGCAATTGTTGGCCCTGCATGCGCAAGCCGGCACAGCCGCCACCACTGGATATTTATGCAAATATTGCTCTAATCTCCCGCAAAAGATCGCGGCCGGGCGGCACGGAGCAGCGGGCATAGAGCTTGAGATCGGGCGTGAAGCGGAAGCGTTTGGTATCGGCGGCAACAATGCCCAGAATCTTTTCCAGCGACTTTTCAGCATCTTCGTGAAAGGCAAAAACGAGCTGCCGGTCGGCAAAGTCAACCGAGAGTATCAGGTTCTCGCGCAGCACGTTTTTGGTGCGCGCCACATCCAGCAGCATCTCCACCTGCAGGGGCAGCCTGCCGAACCGGTCGGCAAGCTCAAGCTCGATATCGTCGGCATCGGCATCGGTCATAACCGATGCCATGCGGCGATACAGCACCAGCCGCTGATTCACATCCTCGACATACTCCTCGGGCAGATACGCCTGGAGATTGATGTTCACCTCGGGCTCCACCTTCGGCGCAATCTTCTCGCCCCGCAGCTGCGCGATTGCCTGGCTGAGCAGGTCAAGATACATATCCATGCCCACTGATTCAATCTGGCCCGACTGCGAATGCCCCAGTATATTGCCCGCACCGCGTATCTGCAGGTCGCGCGTGGCAAGGCGGTAGCCGGAACCCAGCTCGGTAAACTCGGACAAAGCCTCAAGCCGCTTCTGCGCCAGGGGGCTCATGGTGTTGGAGCCGGGAACAAGCATATAGGCATAGGCCCGTATCTTGCCGCGGCCCACGCGGCCACGGAGCTGGTACATCTGGGCAAGGCCCAGGCGGTGGGCATTATTGATGATAATGGTGTTTGCCGTCGGAAAATCAAGGCCGGATTCGATAATGGTGGTGCACACCAGCAGGTCGACCTCTTTGCGGATGAACTGCATCATGACGCTTTCAAGCTCGCGCTCGTTCATCTGGCCATGCGCCACCCCGAGGCGCGCCTCGGGCAGGAGCTTGCGCAGATAGCCTGCCATGGCATGAATGGAGCGCACCCGGTCATGGACGAAAAATGTCTGGCCGCCGCGCTTGAGCTCCCGCAGTATTGCGTCGCGGATAATCATCTCGTCGAAATGCGTAATGGTGGTGCGGATGGAGAGCCGGTCTTCGGGCGGCGTTTCGATGATGGAGAAGTCGCGTATGCCGAACAGCGACATCTGCAGCGTGCGCGGTATGGGCGTCGCGGTGAGCGTCAGCACATCGACCGATGAGCGCAGCTTCTTGAGCTGCTCCTTGTGCTTGACGCCGAAGCGGTGCTCCTCGTCGATGACGATAAGCCCAAGATCGCGAAACACGATATCCTTCTGTACAATGCGGTGCGTGCCGATGATCACATCGACCCTGCCTGCGGCAAGGTCCTGGATGATCAGCTTCTGGTCGCGGGCTGAGCGGAAGCGGCTCAGTATATCGACCTTGATGGGGTACTGCCGGAAGCGCTCGCAAAAGTTCTGATAGTGCTGCTGGGCCAGCACGGTCGTGGGCACAAGCACCGCCACCTGCTTGCCCTCCATGGCGCAGCGAAATGCCGCGCGCAGGGCCACCTCGGTTTTGCCATAGCCCACATCGCCGCAAATGAGGCGGTCCATGGGCATGGGGCGAGTCATATCGTCCATGACATCGCCGATGGCCGCAAGCTGATCGGGTGTTTCTTCAAAGGGGAATGCCGCCTCAAACTCGCGATAGGTATGATCGGGCTGATTGAACGCATGGCCCTTGAAAACCTTGCGCGCAGAATAGAGCTCGATGAGGTCGCGGGCTATTTTTTCTATGGACTCCCGCACCTTGCGCGTGGTGCGGGCCCAGGTCGCGCCGCCGAGCTTGTCAAGGCGCGGCTGGCCGTCATCGGCATTTTCATATTTATTGATGAGGTTTATGCGATCAACAGGCAGATATAGCTTATCGCCGCCCTGATACTCGAGCTGCAGATAATCGGCGCGCATGCCGCCTGCCTCAAGGGTTTTAAACCCGGTGTAGACGCCGATGCCATTGTCGCGATGGACGATAAGATCGCCGTCCTTCAGGTCGCTGAAGTCGGATATGGCCGCGCCTTCCTTGTAGCGCTTCACCACCACGCGCTTGCGCTTCTGGCCGAATATCTCCTCTTCGGTTATCAGAACCAGCAGCCCGTCTTCATAGCGAAAACCGCGGGAAAGCCTGCCCATGCAGATTTCAACGCGGCCGCCTGCAGCCTCTCCCGCCACATCGGAAAAAGTCCGGTCAAGGGTAATAGATGTCTCAAGCTCATAGTCCGCAAGCAGGCTGCCCAAGCGCTCGCACTGGCTTTTGGTATGGCACAGCAGCACCACCTGCACGCCGCCGCCAAGCCATTTTTCAATCTTCTGCGCAAGCGATGAAAGAGCCCCCGACTGCGTATCAAACGAGAGCATCTCCTTGCGGATATCTTCGTTTGACCGGGCGCTGAAGCTCACGCGGCACTGGTCGCGGCGCTCGATATCCCAGCCCTGCAGATACACTTTCTGAACGGCTGCGGGCAGGCTGCCGGGCTCGGCAGCCTGCACAAAAAGCTCTTCCGGCGGCGACACGACCCGCCGCTCGTCGCACGCGGCTTCATAATGCTCTGCCGCCTCGGCGGCAAGCTCGGCCATGGCGTCTTCAATCACCCTGCGCTCACTCCAGAAGGTAACCACAGAGGCTGGCAGGTAATTAAAAAGGGTCGCAAGCTGCGGGTAGACAAAGGAGAGGCAGTATTCAACCCCGGCTGGCAAAAGGCCGTTCTGGATAGTGTCAAAAAAAGCCCTGCCCTTGCTGCGGGAAAACATAGCGGCAAGGGGCGGCTCCATGGCGCGAAGCGCCAGGTCGTCGAGCACGTCCCGCGTCAGCAGTACCTCGCGAACGGGAACCAGGGTGACCTGCTGCAGCTCTTCTTTTGAGCGCTGCGTCTGGGGGTCAAAAAACTTCATCGACTCGATCATGTCGCCGAAAAAATCAAGGCGCACGGGCCGGGGGCAGCCCGGCGGAAAGATGTCCATCACCTCGCCGCGAATTGAAAAATCGCCCCGGTCTTCGACAATGCTCACGCGCGTATAGCCGCACTGTATGAGGTCGGAGCACAGGCTCTCGCGGTCGATCTCCTGCCCCTGCCCGACGCTACGGCAGCCGCTGATGAGCGTCTCGGCAGGCAAAATTTTCTGCAGTAGGGCCCGCGCCGTTGTGACGACGATGCAGGGGGTGTCGGAGTCGCACAGGCGGTAAAGGGTCCAGAGCCGCTGGGCATTCACATCGCAATGGCTGAGCACATCCTCGTAGGCCTGCGTCTCAAGGGGCGGGAAAAACAAAATCTCTGAGTCGCGCATGTCATCGGGCTGCGCTGCGCGATTGCGGTAGAAAAGAAGCTCATCGAACAATTCCTGAGCTTCCTCGCTAGAGGGGGTGACATAGAGAATATGCTTCTTTAAAAGATCAAACAGCAGCGAGGTGAGAAGCGCCGGCGCCGAGCCCTTAAGCCCAACGGCATACACCTCACCCGAACCTGACTGGATTGCATCAAGCAACTGAGTTCCGGGCTGGTTCGCACCGAAAAATTTAGAAAAAAGAAGAGACATGGCTGTTTCAGAATTCAGATAAAAAAACGCTTCAGGGCAAATACGCAGGTTCGGCCCTGCAATCTCATTTTTTCCGTAGGGGCAGACCTGCGTGTCTGCCCTGCATTGGTCTGTCAAGGTAGGGGATCAAAATTTTGAACCCCTACTACACATTATCCATTTTGCTGTCAGGCTATCCCCCATAAGAGTTTCTTCGTATCTTTTTTACTATCCCCGACCAGCATACGAAGTTTTTTTAACACTTTTTTCGCTCAATAGCCATTTGCGTTTGACATCTCGACGACAATTTGATTATATCTTTTTAATTAATTACGCTAACTATATATTTGAGCTTTTAATATGCTTGCTAAAACATTCAGCAGCGCTTTGCTCGGCATTGATGCCTATCGGGTAGAGGTTGAGGTTGACGTTCATCCTGGCCTGCCCTACTTTGCAACTGTCGGGCTGCCTGACGGCGCTGTCAAGGAAAGCAAGGACCGGGTAAAATCAGCCATCAAAAATATGGGCTATAATTTTCCCGGCACCCGCATCACGGTGAACCTTGCCCCGGCTGACATCAAAAAAGAAGGCTCATCCTTCGACCTGCCCATTGCCATCGGCATTCTGGCAGCCACCGACTGCCTGAACGACGGCGAAAGGGCGCAGAAATATATGTTACTCGGCGAGCTTTCGCTCGACGGCAGGGTAAAGCCCGTGCGCGGCGTGCTGCCGGTGGCTGTGGCCTGCCGGGAGCATGGCATGACGGGCATGATTGTGCCGAAAGAAAATGCTCAGGAGGCGGCTCTTGTCGATGGGGTTGAGGTGATCGGCGTTGAAACCCTTGCTCAGGTCGTGGAGTTCATGTCGGGGAGCATGCATATCGCTCCGACGCAAACAAATCTCGAGGAACTATTCAATGCAAGCCTTGATGCGACGATTGATTTTTCCGATGTCAAAGGGCAGGAGCATGCCAAGAGGGCCATTGAAGTAGCGGCAGCCGGGGGGCATAATCTCATGATGGTGGGCCCGCCGGGCTCGGGCAAAACCATGCTTGCAAAGCGCATCCCTACCATACTGCCGCGCCTGTCTTTTGAAGAAGCCATCGAGACCACCAAAATTCACAGCGTTGCCGGCGCCGTCGAGCCCGGCGCTCCGCTCATCGTGAACCGGCCTTTCCGCTCGCCACATCATACGATTTCAGATGCCGGCCTCATCGGCGGCGGCGCGTCGCCCCGGCCCGGCGAGGTGAGCCTGTCGCACAATGGCGTGCTGTTTCTCGACGAGCTGACGGAATTTAAAAAAAACGCCCTTGAAGTCATGCGCCAGCCCCTGGAAGACGGCAGGGTAACGATTTCGCGGGCGCTCACCTCCATTACCTACCCGTCCCGTTTCATGCTGGTTGCCGCTATGAACCCCTGCCCCTGCGGCTATTATGGCGATGCCAAGCATGACTGCACCTGCTCGCCCCTGCAGGTGCAGCGCTATATGGCAAAGATTTCAGGGCCCCTGCTTGACCGCATCGATCTGCAGATTGAGGTGCCGTCCTTAAGCTACAAGGAACTGGCCGACACCACGCCATCGGAATCTTCAGCCGTTATACAGGAACGCGTGAACCGGGCGCGCACCGTGCAGCAGCAGCGCTTTGCCCGCGCCAAAATCTACTGCAACAGCCAGATGGCCTCGCGCCACCTGCGCTCGTGGTGCCAGGTTGATGAAAAAAGCCACAGCCTCTTGGAGCGCGCCATCGACAAGCTGGGTCTTTCGGCCCGGGCTTACAGCCGTATCCTGAAAGTAGCCCGCACCATCGCCGACCTCGACGGCTGCGAAAACATCCGCGCTGAGCATATCTCCGAAGCCGTCCAGTATAGAAGTCTTGACCGGCAGTTCAGGTCGTAGGTCTGTTGTCCTTTTTCTTCTGAGGAGGCGACATTGTTAGGGGGGATTACTGAAAATGACGTATTGACATTATGACACTTTGCAACTATACACATACACAGGGGCTCAAACACCAACGGCAAGAGGAACGCATGCTTATAGGAATTGATAAAAGAGGCAGCATCAACCTGCCCTCTGAAATCCGCAAAGAGTTTGGCCTGGTAAGCGGATCATATCTCGATGTGTCGGTCGAAAATGGCGGAACGATAGTGCTGCACCCGGTGTCAATCTACCGCAACATAAAAGTCAACGAGGCAGGCAGCAAAAAACTTCAGGAAGGCCGCCGGAGCGGTACGGGAAAACTTCCCGCATGGCTTCTCAAGGACATGAAAAATGCCGAACCTGATACCGAGTAAAAAGTTTCTCAGTGACATTGACGCATTCCGGTCCGATGCAGCCCTGCGAAAAAAGCTGGCAAAAACGCTGAATTTTCTGGCATCCAACCCGCAACACCCGGGCCTGAACATTGAGCGCATCATCAACGATCCGACGGCATGGTCTATCCGGATTGACCGCAGGCACAGAATAGCGTTTGAGCCGCGAGCATATCTTCCATCCGGCAATCCGGACTGGTCGGTTGATATCCTGCTTCTCCGCTGCCTTGACCATGATGACCTTTACAAATCCCCACGCTAAAATGCAACAGCCAGATGGCCTCGCGCCACCTGCGCTCGCGATGCCCGGTGGGTGCTGTAGGGGCGGGTTTGAAACCCGCCCCTACGTTCG
>JAFGCP010000104.1 GCA_016932595.1 Deltaproteobacteria bacterium | reverse complement strand
CCACAGCCATCATAAGCCCAAAGGCTGAGCTTGACCCCACGGTTGAAATCGGCCCTAATGTCATTATTGAAGACCATGTCAAAATCGGGCGGGGTACAAAAATATACGCCAATGCGTATATCACCGGCTACACCACCATCGGCTGCAACAATGAAATCCATATGGGAGCGGTCATCGGCCATGAGCCGCAGGACCTCGGTTTCAGCAAAGAGACGGTCAGCTATGTCGAAATCGGCGACAATAATGTCATTCGCGAATATGTGACCATTCACCGCGGCACCAAGCCCGACAGCAAAACCACTATGGGAAACAGCAATTTCCTTATGGGCGGCAGTCATCTTGCCCATAATGTCACCGTCGGCAGCAATGTGATCATCGCCAATTATGCCTGCCTTGCCGGCCATGTAAGCGTTGCGGATCGGGCATTTGTTTCCGGCGGCGTCATGGTGCATCAGTTTGTGACCGTGGGACGGTTTGCCATGCTCAGCGGCAATGGCCGCTTCAGCCGCGACATACCGCCTTTTCTTGTGGCGCTGGAACGAAACCGCGTGGAAGGGCTCAATCTTGTGGGCCTCCGGCGGGCCGGGCTTTCGCGAGAGGCCATACGAGAAATCAAGGAATGCTATAAAATTCTATATCTCTCTGGCTATGGCAAGAAAAAGGCGATTGATTTGCTTGACGCGGCAGGATTCACATCCCCCGAGGCAGCCGAATTCATAGCTTTTGTAAAGAGCGCCAAAAGGCCCCTTGTCATGCATGTGGGCCGGGGCGTGATCGTGGGGGATGAGTGACCGCAAGCGTAATCGCCCTTGCCATTTGTCCGTCGTGAAGGTATAAAAGAAAGCTGTTTTGAAACGACATTTTGGAGATATCTATGGGCCTCTATACCGGCTCTGCAAGCTATGTGCGCTACCGCCTTATCGATGAACCGCCCGAGCGGGTGAAGGAATTTGCTCTTGAGAAGCTCAAGGAGTTTGCCTTTCGCGAGATCGAGACAGGCACCCTGAACGAAAAATCAGCCGGGTGGGTTTCTGCCGAAAACATGGCCTCCACGTTTTTTGACGACCTGCATTTTTCCAAAGGGCCCTATATTGTTTTTTCGCTGCGTATCGACGTGCGCCGCGTGCCGGGCCTTGCCATGAAGGCGGCCATGCTGCGGGAAGAGATCAAATATAAAAAAAATTCCGGCCTTGAGGTTCTCCGGAAAAAAGACAAGGATCTGCTCAAGGAGCAGGTCCGGCAGGAACTGGTAAAAAGATCGCTGCCTGCGCCGACGCTTTTTGACGTGTGCTGGAATACAGCGACAAACGAGATACTCTTCTTTGCAAACAGCGCTGCGGCCAATGAGGAATTCATGGGCTGGTTTTTCCGCGCCTTCGGCCTCAAGCTTGGCCGGCTGCTGCCCTATGATCTGGCCGGCGCTGCCGCAGAGAAGCATCCCGGCATTGAAATCCGTTTCCCTACAGTGAGCTTTACCAATGAATGACGAGGCCATCCGCAAACAGAATACCTTCGGCCGTGATTTTCTCACCTGGCTGTGCTACAAAACCGACCAGAGCGCAGGCAAGATTGAGATGGCCTCGGGCGACATCTTTTTTCTCTGGATCGACGGCAAGATCGTCATGGAAGACGACCGGGCCGCTCCTCCCAACAGCGTCTCCTATACGGGCGATGACTTCACCAATCAGGACATCAAGCTCGCGGTGCGGGCGGGCAAGAAGGCTCGCGAGGCGAGGCTGCGCATCGAGAAGGGGGAAAACACCTGGACATTTACCCTGCGGGGCGACCGCATGGAGCTTGCGGGCCTTAAGATCGACATGCCCAAAGCGGCTGACAAGGACGAGCAGTTTTTCGGCCGCATCATGTGCATAGAGTCGCTCAATACACTGCTGGACGGGCTGTACACGGAGTTTCTTATGGACGTGCATGGCGGGCAGTGGAAGGAAGCGGGATATAAAAAATTTCAGAAGTGGCTGAAAAGCGTCTAGAAGGCTGTTGAAAAACACCCATCTGCTGCGTTGCGCTTATCATGCTTCACTGCGGCGTACGAAAAGTACGCCTCATTTCACATGTTTTCGCGCGCCTTGCATCTGAGCATTTTTGAACAGCCTTCACACGTTGACTTTTTCAGCGGATTTTTTGTAGGTTGGGTTAAGCCCGGGAAAAACCGTTGGGTTTTGTACCTCAACCCAACCTACGCAAAAACAACTGTGTACGAAAAAGCACGCACATAAGGGCGAACCCAACAAATAAGATGGTGCAGGATTTTCGTTCAGTCACTAAAAAGCCGGCAGGCAGCATATAATCAATCAAAAAGGTTTAGACACACATGCTTGATATCAAGTTCGTTCGTGATAATCCGGAAACAATACAGCAGAGGCTTGCGACCCGCGGCGGCGAACTGGCGGGGCTTGACGAGCTGCTGTCTCTTGACGGACAGCGCCGTGAGGTGCTGCACCGCCTTGAAAAACTTCGTGCCGAGCGCAACCGCGCATCCGATGAGATAGCCGCTGCCAAAAAGCAGAAGCAGGACGTGCCCCCCGAACGGTTTGCCGGGCTCAAGCAGGTATCAAACGATATCAAGACCCTTGAGGAGGAGCTTAAGAAGTTTGAAGCTGCGCAGGAAGCCCTGCTCATGACCATACCCAATCTCCCGAGCGAAACAACGCCTGTCGGGGCCACTGCCGATGACAATCCCGTCGTTCGCGTCTGGGGAGAAAAACCGCAGTTTGCCTTTGAACCCAAACAGCATTTCGACATCGGCGAGCAGTTGGGCATCCTTGACTTTGAGCGGGCGGTAAAAATTACCGGCGCCCGGTTCAGCCTCTACAAAGGCGCCGGCGCCAGGCTTGAGCGTGCTCTCATCAACTTTATGCTCGACCTGCACACCAGCCAGCATGGCTATACGGAGGTGCTGCCTCCCCTGATGGTCAACCGTCAGTCAATGACCGGCACGGGCCAGCTGCCTAAATTCGAAGAAGACCTTTTTAAAGTTGAGAACACCGGCTATTTTCTTATCCCGACGGCTGAAGTTCCCGTGACCAATATTCATGCAGGGGAAATACTCACGGATGAAGAACTGCCGGTCAAGTATGTTTCCTACACGCCCTGCTTCAGAAGCGAAGCTGGCTCCTACGGCAAAGATACGCGGGGCCTTATTCGCCAGCACCAGTTCAATAAGGTTGAGCTGGTGAAGTTTGTAAAGCCGGAAACATCCTATGATGAACTTGAAAGCCTGCTTTTGAATGCCGAGGAGGTTTTGCGGCGCCTGAACATTCATTACCGCGTCTCCTGCCTGTGCACGGGCGATCTGGGTTTTTCATCGGCAAAAACCTATGATATCGAGGTATGGCTGCCGGGGCAGAACCTGTACCGCGAAATTTCCTCATGCAGCTGTTTCACCGATTTCCAGGCCCGCCGCGCCGGCATTCGCTACCGTCGGGCCGATACGAAAAAGGTTGAGTTCGCCCATACGCTCAACGGTTCAGGCCTTGCCGTGGGGAGAACCTTCGTGGCGGTGGTCGAAAACTACCAGCAGCCCGACGGCTCCATTCTCATTCCCGAGGTGCTGCAGCCCTATATGGGCGGGCTGAAAAAAATAGGCTAACCCTGCGTAAAAACAGCTCTTGCCGCGGCTTTTGCCAAAAAACGGCACTTGACTTGCACGGCCTGATAATGGTAGTGTTTTTCCCCTCGGAGGGATGGCCGAGTGGTTGAAGGCGGCGGTCTTGAAAACCGTTGACGGAAACGTCCGTGGGTTCGAATCCTACTCCCTCCGCCACATTGCATGTCCAGGGGAAGCCCCCTTTACTGCATACTGCAGCTGAGGGGCTTTCAGTACGTATCGCGGAGAGATGGCCGAGTAGGTCGAAGGCGCTCGCCTGCTAAGCGAGTATACGCCTTTAAAGCGTAT
>JAFGCP010000103.1 GCA_016932595.1 Deltaproteobacteria bacterium | reverse complement strand
GGGTTTATGAAAAAGGCGGCTGAATTTTCATCCTTTGTGTCGCGCGGCGGGGAACTGCGCCTGTCCAATTTCGGGCAAATGCAGTTAATGCTCGGCGCGGCGGAACGAGGCGTACCCCTGCGCATGATGGTGAGGGGCTTCAGCATGGCGCCCTGTATCCGCGATGAAGACCTGGTGACCATCGTGCCCCTGAAGGGCAGCCTGGCCCGCGTGGGCGAGGTGGTCGCCTTTATTGCTCCGGACACGGGCCTTATGATCATCCATCGCGTCATTGCCCGGCGGGGGGAGGGTTATGTCATGCGCGGCGATAATGCCAGTGCATCAGATGGCGTTATTGCCCCCGAAAATATCATCGGCCGCGTGACCTGCGTAACACGCCGAGGCAGGCCAGTGCTGTTTGGCCTGGGAGCGGAAGGCGCATGGATTGCAGCGCTGCACCGGGGTGATGCCCTGATGCGATTAAAAACGCTGCTGCGCCTGCCCCGCCGCGCTGCCGGGGTTTTTTTGCGCTGGCTGCAGTGCCGTGCCGTGTACAGGGCTATCGGCAAACGCTGTGCGCCGCGCATTGCAATTGTGGCAGCGGGCGCCGATGATGTGGAGGCTGTGCAGCTCTATCTTAATCCTGGCCAGCCATACAGGGATGCGCCTGACCCGAACGTGACGAACTGGGTCGCAAAAGCCGGCGCTAAGGTCATTGGTTTTGTGCAGTGTCTGTATGATCCGGAACCTCAATCCATATGGGCGGGCTACTGGCTTTTTTCCATGACGGTCTGGCGGAGGTATCGCGGCCTTGGCATCGGCGAGGCTCTGACCAGACGCGTTATTGAATATGCCAGGGCTCAAGGCGCCGGGCAGCTGTTGCTTACTGTCTGGAATGACAACGACAGTGCGATGTGCATGTACTGCAAGCTTGGTTTTAAACCTGTTATCCTGCCGGCGCTTGAGCCGGGCCTTGAAGCTGAGGCGAAGCAGCTTGGGCGGCGGCGCATTGTTATGTGCAAGGGTCTGGGCGTTTGCTGAGGTGAGGCAGAGGGAGAGGCATGTCCACAACCATCGAAATTCAGCAGTTTAAACTCTGGGACAAGCTGCAGGCAAAGCGTGTCCCTGTTTCCTTCGATCTTGAAATAACGGCGCGCTGCAATAATGACTGCCGCCACTGCTATATTAACCTTCCTGCCGGCGACTCTGCAGCGCAGGCTTCCGAGCTTACCGCAGCTCAGATTCTGGCCATAGCCAGCGATGCTGCCGGCATGGGCGCCATATGGTGCCTGCTGACAGGCGGCGAACCCCTGCTGCGCGAAGATTTTGCCGAGTTGTATCTCGGCCTCAAGCGCCTCGGCCTTCTGGTCTCGTTGTTCACGAATGCCTGCCTGATCACCCCTGCGTATGTTGATTTATTTCAGAAGTATCCGCCGCGCGATATTGAGGTGACGGTTTACGGGGTTACGCCCGAAACCTATGAGCATATCACCCGCAGACCAGGCTCATACGGTGCTTTTATGCGCGGCCTTGATCTGCTGCTGAGCAGCGGGCTCAAGGTGCGTCTCAAGGCCATGGCGATGCGATCCAATCTGCACGAACACGAGGCCATTGCTGACTTTTGCCGCGCACGGACAAAAGATTTTTTTCGCTTCGATCCCCAGTTGCACCTGCGCTTTGATGGCGATCCGGCGCGCAATGATGAGATCCGCGCGGAGCGGCTAACGCCGGAACAAATTGCCGCCTTAGAGTGTGCTGATGACGAGAGGGTTGCAGCATTGCAGAAGTGCCGTGATACACTCATCAGAGACGGGTCTAATCACGGGGGCGGCAATCATCTTTTCCATTGCGGGGCGGGCGAAGGCAGCTTCAGCGTCAGCTGTGACGGCAGGTTCAGGCTCTGCTCCTCGCTGTGGGCGCCAGGGACCACCTATGATTTGCGTGCCGGCACACTGCGCGAAGCCTGGGAGCAGTTCGTGCCGCAGGTGCGCGACCTGCGGAGTAACAGCCCCGGGTATCTTGAGACATGCCGCCGCTGCGAGCTCGTCGACCTCTGCCTCTGGTGCCCGGCCCATGCACATCTTGAGACCGGCATGATGGACGGTGCAACGCCCTACTTCTGCGCGGTCGCCCATGCCCGCGCCGCCCTTCTGAA
Organism: Deltaproteobacteria bacterium; assembly: GCA_016932595.1. Lineage (GTDB taxonomy): Bacteria > Desulfobacterota > WTBG01 > CAIYCZ01 > CAIRTM01 > CAIWCT01. Next base: position 12,025 of record JAFGCP010000103.1, on the reverse strand, counting down.
GGGAAAAAGGAGCAAAACGTGAGAGCAGACATTGCCCGTAAACAGCAGGGCATCATAATACTGCATCGCGCTTTGCAGGTCAGGGCATTGACGGCATGACAACCAATATGGAGTTTGCCGGCATCAGATTTCCGAGGGGCTCATGCAGGATACGGGCCCGCAGCGAAGCCTTGGGGCGTTCTTTGTTCAGAACAGTGCCGATGCGTATAGTGCCTCCTTATAAATTAAATATATGCTAAAGAAAGAATCCATCGGACAAACCATACAGGCGGCGCTCAGGCTTGACCGGGCAGTGCGTCTGGTCTGGCAATATGCCCCGGGCTGGTCCCTGGTCAACCTGCTGCTGGTTCTGGTTCAGGGCCTGTTGCCTTTGGTCTCTCTGTACCTGATGAAGCAGATTGTGGATATGGTAACGGCAGGGCTCTCCGCCCCTGACCCGGCGGCGGCTTTCCCGCAGGTGGGGTTTTTTATACTCCTTGCCGGAGGGACGGCGTTTCTTGCCGTTTTTTGCCGGTCATTGGCTGATCTGGCTGGCGAGGCCCAATCGCTTATTATAACGGATGCGGTTTCCGACATGCTGCACTCGCAGTCAATCGCAGTCGATCTTGCCTACTATGAGGATCCTTCCTATTACGACACTCTGCATCGGGCGCAGCAGGAAGCCCCGTACCGGCCAACCCGTATCGTTAACGGCCTGATCGGGCTTGCCCAGTGCGGCTTTTCGCTTGTGGGGATAGGCATACTGTTCTTTTCATTCAATCCCCTGCTGGCGGTGCTGCTCTTTGCAGCCGCAGTGCCGGGAGCGCTCATGCGCCTGTTTCATGCTCGCAGCCTCTATGACTTTACGCAGAACCATACTGAGACTGAGCGGCGGGCGGATTATTATCACTGGATGCTGACGGATTTGGGGCATGCCAAGGAAATACGCCTGTTCAACCTTGGCCCTGTTTTCAAGGAGCATTTTCACGGTTTGCGGCAGGAGCTGCGCAAAGGCAGGCTGACGCTTGCCCGCCAACGCGGTTCTGCAGAAATGGCAACGCAGTTTTTTGCAACGGCGGCCGTATTTGGCATGCTGGCCTTCGTCGCCCAGCAGACCATCGTTGGAGCGCTCACGCTGGGCGGGCTGGTTATGTACTATCAGGGTTTTCAAAGCGGCCTGGGGTTCATGCAGGGCATTTTACGCGGCCTGGCGGGCCTGTATGAGGACAATCTTTTTTTGAGCAATTTTTACCGGTTTCTCGATCTGGCTCCAGCGGTCACGTCTCCGCCCAATCCCGCTCCTGTTCCGAAAACGGCCCTGCAGGAGCTGGTCTTCAAAAAAGTCAGTTTTACCTACCCCGGCAGCGTCCATGAGGTTCTATCAGAAATTGATCTGGCGCTCGCCCCGGGCCAGGTGATCGCCCTGGTAGGGGAAAACGGCTCAGGAAAGACCACGCTGGTTAAGCTTTTGAGCCGCCTGTATGATCCTGCTGCGGGCAAGATAACATTTGGGGATTGCGATCTGCGTGATTTTGATCTTACTGCCTGGCGGCAGGAAATCAGCGTCATTTTCCAGGATTATGTCAGGTATTATCTGACGGCCAGAGACAATATCAGGTTCGGCAATGTGGAAAGCAGTCCCGGCATGGAACGGATTGTTGCTGCTGCCAGACGCTCAGGTGCGGACGCTCTGATCAGCAGCATGCCGCAGGGATATGAAACTGTGCTCGGCCACCAGTTCAACAAGGGCGAAGAGTTGAGCATCGGGCAATGGCAGAAAATAGCTCTTGCCAGAGCGTTTTTACGCGATGCGCGCATTCTTGTGCTGGATGAGCCCACCAGCTCGCTTGATCCTCTTGCTGAAGAAGAACTTTTCAGGCAGTTCCGCAGCATGATAGCAGGCCGCAGCGCAATCCTGATCAGCCATCGATTCACGACCGTGCAGCTGGCCGATTATATCTATGTGCTGGAGCAGGGAAAAATTACCGAGCAGGGGACCCATCAGGATCTGCTCCGCATGAACGGCTCGTATGCGCGGCTGTATCATGCCCAGGCCGACCGCTATCAGGATGCCGCGGCCAAGCCAGCAAGTGAAGCAGATCCAGCCAAAAGAATGCTGACATGATGACGATGCCATTGAGGGCAGAACCGACCCTTGAGCAGACTCTGCTGCTTGAATGCCTGCGCGCTTATGGAGCCCAGGAAAGGCCCGACCTGAGGCTGTTTACAACAAATGTAGACTGGGCCGCCCTGTGGCAGACTGCCCTGGAGCAGGGGGTGCTGCCCCTTCTTTACAGCGGGCTGAAAGAGCTGGCGCCCGGCCTGCCTCCTCAGCAGGAGATGGCGAACCTGCGGGAGCTTTTCAAAGAAAACTCCCGTAAAAATCTTCTCATGGCCGCTGAACTGGTAAAAGTGTTCAGACTTTTGAGATCACACAGCATTTCCGCTATCCCGTTTAAGGGGCCTGTGCTGGCTGTTCAGGCGTATGGGGATTTGCTCATGCGCCAGTTTGCCGACCTGGATTTCCTTGTGGGCCGTGAGGATATAAAAAAAGTCGAGCAGGTGCTGTCTGCTCATGGATATCAGCTCTGGCATGCCTTTACTCCGGCACAGGAGAAGTCCCATCTCAAGCGCACCTGCGAGTTCACGTTTCTGCCTGTGCGCGGCCCTGCAAGCATAGATGTGCACTGGCGTTTTGCAGCCGACTATTTTACAGCCAATCTCAATCAGTTCTGCAGTATTGAGGGACAGGAAGCAGTGCTTCTTGAGGGCCATGCGGTTTCGATGCTGCCGGCCGACATTATGCTTCTGTATCTCTGCCTGCACGGCACTTTTCATCTGTGGCCGAAACTGAGTATGGTCTGCGATATTGCCAGGCTCATTACAGCAAGCCCGCGCCTTGACTGGCAGCGGCTCCTGCATATGGCAGCGGCCGCAGGCCTGCGCCGCATATTTCTGCTGGGGCTTGGTCTGGCGCAAGACCTCATGGCGACAAAGCTGCCCGCGGTGGTCGCAACGGCAGTTGCTGCGGATCAGGCTGCAAAGACCCTTCAAGAGCATGCCAGGGCGCGCTTGTTCGCCAGGCATGGCACGGCGCCCGGCTTTGCGGAAACAGCCTGGTTCCATCTGCTGGCCAAAGACCGTTTTTCTGACCGGGTCAGGTACTGTTGCATTCGCATGTTTTTTCCAACAATTGAGGACTGGAAAGTAATTCGCCTGCCTGACAGACTGTATTTCATCTATTTTTTTCTCCGGCTTATGCGCCTGTCAGGGCTGCTGCCTTCTCGGGCTTGAACATCCCGCAATTTATTTTCCGCAAGGCTCAGAAGTGGAGGGGCTTTGCCGCTCAGGAAAAAATTTGCTGTTGCACGGCGCGGGTTATTATTTCACCTGCTTGTGCTGAACAGGGCCGGGGAGCTATAATTCAACTAATCCCATGACAGCACCTTATTTGAATGCATGCAGCCATATCAAAAAAAGGCAATAACTCGAGTCTGTTTGTGATACATAGCTGCCGGGTATGGTAATTGCAAAACCCGTATCTGATTCTTTAGGGGGAATACTGTATGAAGACATTTTTGTATGATGCGTTTTTGTAGTGTCTTGAGACATCTTTAAGCCGCATAAAATCCGTCCCGTATTCTAACTGGCTGAATACGCTTAGTTAATTACAAAAGCATACGTGGCATTATATTTGCAATTTTATGAGGAAAGCTGGGGCTTGAAAATTTGAATGGTCTTTGATTTTTTAGACTAAAAAAATTTTAAATTTTACAATTTATGGTTAAGTGTAATTAAATGCAACCGATATGCATTTTGTTATTAATCTGCTGCCGGATACTGTTTTAGGTTGCCTTCGCGGTGCAATCGGGGAAGATAGAGGCGGTGATGGCTTTAGGATGCCATGATAGGTGTCGGCATGTTTGAAAACCGCAGCAGCTCGATGCAGATCAGGGAACATCGCCGGTAGCTAAAATCAAAAATTTTGTTTAAATAATGTTTGAATCAAACAAATGTTTATATGCTTTGTAAATATGTTTGATACAGGTTATATTTTATGATATTATTAGAATGGTTGAAAAAACAGCAGCACCATGCTTCATGTGATGCGGGCAAAGCCTGATATGGGAAAAATAAAAACAGCGGTGGATGCGGAATTTTTTCAGACCCGCAAACCGTTGTCGGGAGGGCAGCATGAATCCGGGAAACAAGCAGCGTAAACCCTATTCGGCCCCCAGGATCGAAATGTCTACAAAGCCTGTGCTTAATGTCTATGCGGCTGTTACACAAGTCAGCTCAACCAAAGCTGCTGCCCAATGGATTTCCAGCAGTAGCTATTGGGCTACGCGCTCCACGTATTGGGTTGTGAATTTCCTCAGCAGATAGTAAAGGCTCTAAAATATGTTTCCCCGTTATGCGCAAAGCTTAAGGCGCAACCGATTTTCGGATTTTGCAGGGATGGCCAAAAAAACAGCGGGTTTTATACTTGATACCATTTCAGCACACGCCTTAAGCAAGTCTTTTTTACCATCGTGAAGGGCATCACAGCTTTATCCTTGAAGATGAACAGGTTAGTTGCGTATGCAACCCACAGGGTTGTTTGAGAACTTGCGCATCCTCCCAGAAACTGTCAAACAAAATATTTTAGCTGTTTTTTTTTGCCAATGAAAACAATAAGAACCGGTGAAAAATTCATTTGCCGTGTGGAAGGCCGGAGTATGGAGCCGACATTGCTTCCGGAGGATATTCTGGTAGCGGAATGCTGCGACGGGGCTTCGCTCCATGACGGCGACCTGGTTGTGATGCGGGCGGCCTTTCCGGAAAAACAGGCGGCTTTCGGCAGTCGCGGAGAAGCCCTCATTGTGCATCGTCTGCTCGGCAAAGACCGTGACAATGTAAAAGATGGCTTCCTCCTGCGAACGCGGGGCGATAACCTGTTGTTGCGCGATGATAAAACCTGGGTTGAATCCGAATTTGCCGGAAAAGTAACCTGCCTGCTGCGTCGCACAGAGACCGGCTACGATCCTGTTGCGATTCATGCGCGCATGAATCGGTGGCATGCCGCACTGGCACGCTTTGAAGAGCGGCTGTACCTGGATCTGCGGTCTTTAAAAAGGTGGCTTATCGGTTCTCGCGCACTGCCCCTGAGCGGCCTGATTGTGCGGGCGGTTCACGGGCTGACCCGAAAAGTGCACATGCGGGTGAATTACATGACAGCGCAATCTTTTCGTGAAAAGCGGGTTTGCCGATAATGGAAAAAAAAGCCCCCGCCAGAGTGTTAATCGATTCCGGGTCGGACACTGTGCTTGTCGAGCCTGAATCCGGACGCATGTTTTATTTGAATGAAACAGGGGCTTTTGTTTATCAGCTTCTAGAAAAAAACACGCCCGATGAGGAAATTGTTCGCCTGCTGTGTAAAGAATTTGACACGCAGGAAGCAGAGGCTGCGGCAGATCTGGGGTTTTTTCGAAAAACGCTGCAGGCTTTTCTGGGCAGGGCATCATGAACGCGCAACACCTTAACCCCTGAGCATACCCATGCTGGAAGCTCAATATAGTCTGTGCTCAAAGTATCTGTGGCAGTTGCACACATCCATGCTCCGGAATGCACCATGAGAAGTCTTCCACTTGAAGTAACAACGATATGCAATTTTTCCTGCCTGCACTGCAGCCGGGAAAAAAATGCTCCCCGCCGCGAAATGGCGCTGCCTTTTTTTCAATGCATTCTTGATGAAGGGAAAAAACTCGGCATCGAAGCTATCAGCATTACCGGCGGCGAGCCGCTGCTGTGGGCGCATTTTTCTGAGGCTTTTCGCCTGTGCCAGGAGGCGGGGCTGAGCCTCGGCATGGTGACCAATGCCTGGGAGTTTGAATCGCGTTTGTGGCCCCTGATCTGTGATCTGGCTGCCCCCGTTCAGCACCTCAATCTCTGTTTCTCCCTTGACGGCATGGATGCGCCAACCCATGACGAATTTCGGCGGCAGCCGGGAAGCTTTGATCGTGTGCTGAAAGCGCTTGAGCTGTGCCGCGACAAAGGGATTCACACCAGCATAAAATGCTGCCTCTGGAAAAAAAATCTCAGCCAGGTGCTTGATATCGCCACCCTGGGCCGTTTATACGGTGCTGTGGTGAGTTTCATATTCCTCACCCCGACGCCATCGCTGATTTCCAAAAAGATGATGCCGGACCCCATTGACTATGAACAAACCCTACGCCTTCTTCAGGAAAAAATCATTCCCTTGCTTGGGGATGTCCAGGTTGAAGGAGTTGTAAGCTGGAATACTCCGGTTCCGTTATGCAATCCATTCTGGTCATTGCCGAACATTGACCCTGACGGCAATCTGATATTTTGCTGCAATTTGTCGAATGCTGATGTCGCCAATGACCGGGCGCAGGGCCCTGATTACTTAGGCAGACTATTTGATATCTCTCTTGAAGAAGGTATTCGGCGGCATATGCGAAAACTGGAATCTTTTGTAGCGCAGCAAATACCGATCTCGGGCTCTGCCTGGAAAAGAGGCTGCGGCGCTTGCCTGAAGCGGTTCGGCAAACTATCATGGCTGGGAAAAACCGATTCACCCTGGACTTGTGAACTATGAACAGCCCCACGATTGAAATAGCCTACGGTTGCAATTTTTCCTGCGGCCATTGCATGGTCGGGAAACAGAACAGCCATCATTTTTTGGATATTGATGTTTTTCGTTCAATTATTCTGAGCCTGCAGCGTCTCGGGTTCTGCCATATAGGAATGACAGCTTCCGGAGAAATGCTTTTACATCCCGATTTAGAGGCCATTTTTGAATTTTTAGCCCGCCGCAGCATGAAAACGGAAGTTTTGACAAATGGCTGGCTGTTCAAAGAACGCCTGCTGCCTCTATTGCGGAACCCGCGATACCGCTCCGTGGTTACAAAAATCGGCTTCAGTCTTGATGGTCCGAATGCTGACATCCATGATGAAAATCGCGGCAGGGGAAGTTTCGGCAGAATTGTCGAGGGCGTTGGCGCCTGCCTTGGCTTTGGCATTCCCGCCTATTTCAAATCGACCATTCGCCGAGCGAATTTTCACTCTATTCGCGAGATGATTTTGTTTTCCTCATCATTGCAGCTCAATCAGCACCGTTTTATCACGCCCATGCCGGCTCCACGGGCTATACGCGAGAACCAATTTCCCAGTCCGGCGGAAATCCAGCCGGTGAAAAAATATCTTGAACTCATGACCCGTCTTACCTCGGGAAGGGTTGTTCTGGAAGGCTGGGCCGGTGATCAAAGCTCTCCGCTTCATGAATGCAATCCTTTTTCCTGTTTTTCTATTGATGCTGAAGGGTATCTTTTATTGTGCGGCGTTCTTGCGTACATCGGCGATGAAGACGGCAAACCGGTAGCAGGACCTGAGCGGGTTGCCGACTTGCGGCATACCGCTTTGGAAAAAGCAATTCAGCTTCACTGGCGCCGTTTGGCTGAAGTCATGGAATGGCGCCTCAAAGCCAGGGAGCTTATAACGGCTGGTGATTTTTCGATTTGTTACTGGTGTTATTATCAAATGGGAAAACTCAACTGGCTCAAACGTTATCCTGAATCGCCGTGGGCGGCTGGAGTATTGCGTGCCGAAAAACTGGGCATTGCCCCTATGTGTTGAGCAATACGGCGTTCGTTTTCGCATCACCGAACTTGATGGCTGTGCCGTTGAAGATATTGCCGGATTATTTCTTCCCTGTCTGGTTGAGGATGGCCCGAAATTTTATGATATTCCTGAAATTCGCTTTCGGCCCCATGAGAACACCTTTGATATTCTTGCAATTCTCGCTTCTTTATATGTACGACACGGTTTATTTCCCATGCATGCGTCCGGCATTGTTATGCAGGAACAGGGTATCCTCTGTGTTGGGCCGTCCGGCACGGGGAAAAGCTCCTTTGCCAGGGCTGCCCTGGCTGCAGGGCTTAAAATAGTTGGCGATGATGTGGTGCTTTTGCGCTGCAAAGAGGGAAAAATAGAACTCTTGCCCTGGATTTATTCTATTCAGGAAAAAACGGAAATAAAGCAACCGCTTTTTCTTGATCCCGGCTTATTTGCTTCCGGGGTTCTCAAGGCGGTGCTTTTTTCAAAAATAGGAGCGGCATCACAGTCGTCCTTTAGTCGGATTCATGCCAGCCGCTCCCTGCCGCGGCTCTCTCTGCAATTGCTGTGGTCATTTAATTTTCAAGAAGCGCTTCTGCAGGGCGACCTCGTAAAGCAGCTCCTGACTTTTCCCTCTATCTCGGTGCTTTTTGGCAAAGATATTCTGAAACAACCGGATGAATTCTTCACGCAGTTAAACCGCGCGCTGCTATTGGCGCATCCATAAAAAAGCAGGCGCAAAAGTGCGCGAAGCGGGGTTATCATGCAGTGGTCAACTGTTGTGTGCTGGCCCGGAATGAAAGAGCGGCCCGGCAATGCTGGCTTTAACGCCTGCACAAGATCAGCAGCTGCATACAGAACATTTTTCGAGAGGTTGCGACATGAGCGACATTCGGCTTGATATGGCGTATGTTCCTTCGGACGACATAATGGCTCGTGAGATCGAAGGTGAATTGATTATCGTCCTGCTGACCCCGGGCGAGGGCGATCAGGAGGACGCGCTTTACACGCTTAATGAAACCGGCAAAGAGTTTTGGCAAAGGCTGGACGGGGCGGTCACCTTGAAAATGGTGGCGAAAAGCCTCGCATCGGAATACGATATTGCGCCTGAAGAATTTGAGAGGGATCTGCTCTCTTGGGTTGGAGAATTATGCAAAAGGAGAATACTGGTTGCTGTGCCAGCCCAATAGGCATGCACATCCAGCTGGTGTTGCTGCTTCGCACGCATAGAAAAAGAGCAATGCTTTTCAAAACCGGCTTCTTAGGGTTGATAAAAACCATGCAAAAAGAACATGCCGCCGCATTCACAAAAAGCATTCAATTTACATAAACGGTGATACATGCTATTAATTTAGAAGGATATTTGGACCGCATGCGCATGTAATAGAAGCAGTGGTTTTAAGGGATGCAAAACCCGTCTTAGTATAATTGTTTCAACTGCTGGCCAGAGGCCTGTTCAGCAGTAATGCCAGAAGCTGCCCGAAAGGATGCTGGCGCAACGAACGTGAGCAGTAGTCTCCGCGCAGTTTGATGCCCGTACCGGAGGGCGCTAAAAAACGGGATTTGTATAGAGACAGACTTTCGCAGCATTGTTCCGGAGAGCTTTTTAAGGAGGTACGTTTCATATCATGGAAAATGTTGATCAGGCCCTTGATATCGGCAGTATTCTGCGGGTGCTTATAAAACGGCGATGGGTCATTATCGGAGTTTTTATTTTTATCGTGGTTCTGCGAATGATATCGTCATACAGGGAAAAGCCTGCATATCAAGCTACGGCAACTATAACAATTGAAAAAGAAAATGCCAATATGCTTTCGCTTCAGGCTTTGTTTAGTTCTGATCCATACGGCTTCGAGTATTACCAGACGCAGTACAAGATACTGGAAAGCCTGACTATGGCAAGGAGGGTTCTGGAAAAACTGAGAGCTGCCAAGAACGATAATTTTTTGCAAAAGCATGCTGCAAAAAACACAGGCAAGAGGGATGTGGCAGAACAGGCTGCTGTCGACGATATGCTCGCTGCGAATATAAAGTGGGGCTTAAAAGTAATGCCTGAGAAGAACAGCCGCGTTGTATATATACATTATGAGGCAGAAGACCCTGTCGCGGCAGCCACGCTGGCAAACACCTACGTCGAGGCCTATATTGAATATGCTTATGAAACCAAGCTTGAGGCTGTGAAGAATGCGGTTAAATGGCTTAATGACAATTTGGAAACCGAGAGAAAAAAAGTTGAGGAAGCGGAGCTGGCCCGATTGACCTATAAGCAGGAGTACGGCATAGTTGCAGATGCCTTAACTGATCCGGAACCGATAGCCGTGCCGCAACTTGCTGAACTCTCTGCACAGGTTGCCGCAGCCGAACAAGCCAGGGCTGATGCAGAAACCCGCTACAAGCAAGCCGCAGCTTTTGCAGACAACCCCACTATGCGCGCCCCTGTTCCCGAAGCGTTCAAGAAAGAGCTGTTCCAGAATTTCAGGAGCATGGAGGAGGGGCTTGTGCAGCGCAGGGAAGAGCTGTCGAAAAAATATGACGCGGATCACCCCAAAATGCTGGACATACAGGGCCAATTAGCAGATCTTCAGGCCAAAAAAGAACAGGAGATAAAGCGTGTTGTTGCTGCCCTGAACGATGCATACGCGAGAGCTCTTGCGAAAGAGAACTCTTTAAATGAAGAACTTGCCGCACAAAAGAAGAAGGCTTTGGAATTTAATCAGAAAGCTGTCGAGTACATGGGGCTGCGTCGTGATGCGCTCAGCGCCCAGGACATGTACAGCATTCTGCTGAAAAAGTTTAAAGAAATATCTGTTGCGGAAAATGTTAAAATGGACAATATCCGTTTTATTGACAAAGCGGAAGTTCCCTTCATTCCGATCAGACCCAGACGGGGGCGCGATATAGTTCTTGCATGTATGTTCGGCTGCCTTTGTGCTTTTTCCGTGGCGTTTTTTCTGGAGTATTTAGATCAGGGCATCCATCTGCCGGAAGATATTAAAAATCACCTGCACATCCCCTCCCTCGGCATAATTCCACTGAGTGGAGAGCCCCCCGCTGATGGCGCCGAGCACTATCTGGAGACGATCAATGCCCCACGGTCACAAAGCAGCGAGAGCTACAGGGGCATACGCACCAGCATTCTTTTTTCTTTAGCAGATAAAGAGCCCCAGTCGATTCTTGTTACAAGCGCAGTGGCTGAGGAAGGCAAGACGACAACTGCTGCCAATCTTGCCATTGTCATGGCGCAATACGGCTATAAAGTTGTTTTGATTGACAGCGATTTTCACCGGCCTCGAGTGCGCAAGCTTTTTAGCATTCCACAGGAAGAAGGCTTGTCGAATCTTCTGGTCGGCAATAAGGAAATAAAGGATGCATTGTTTGAAACCTATGTTAAAAATCTCTATATTATCCCATCCGGGCCCATACCCCCCAATCCCTCAGAAATACTCGGCAGTAAAAGAATGCAGATCCTGGTGTCGCAGCTTAAATTGCGTTTTAATAAGATTATCATTGACTCTTCGCCCATTGTCCCCTTGTCTGATTCTTTAGTGATGGCAAAGTCGGTTGATGGTGTTGTTCTTGTTGTGAAAGCAGGGAAAACTCCCCGAAAGGTAGTCAGGGCTGCGGTGGAAAAGTTTGAAGGAATAAACGCCCCGATACTTGGCGCTGTCTTGAATAGCGTTGACATTAAAAATGCCGGATACTATTACTCCCGCCAGTACTATGGCTATTCATATGGCATGGATGGACAGCATAGGAAGAAAAAAAAATCAACAATAGAAAAAATAAAAAGAAATATCCCCTTTTTCGGCAGGAGGGCCTGAGCCCAACAGATCCAGGCGTGCAGCCGGGCAAGACATGTTGGTTGCATTGCTGGAATAAAGGGCTCGGCCATCGGCAGAAAGCATATAAGCATCCTGCCGCAGCGGATCCATCACCATGCCGGTGCTGCGAGCCGGGTACTACGGATAGTGACAAAGGCTGCTTTTTGCGAAGCGGCCTTTTTTGCACCCTGGCCGTAGTGTGCCGCTTTTTGAATCATTGCAGTATGAGCAACCACCGCCAGTTTTCAATTACCACAGAAACGCTTTTTATAAGCTGTCAGCCAATCCCCATTTTCGGGTACGAGCAGGGTCGGCTACTTGCCACACCATGCTGTGCAGCCAGGCAATGCATGCCGGGTCTGCCAGCAGCTCCCGTTTTTCATTTTTGGAGAGGCTGTCGGGGCCGAGCTCAAGGGCCTTGCGGCTAATCTCCTGCCGGCGTGTGGCAATGGCTGATGTGACCTTTCTGCCGCGGGTTATTTTCAGGTGCAGGGCATTGACGATGGGCTCTGCAACGGCGCGGGCAAAACCGCGGGTTTGCGGGGCGGCAAGCGCAGCCGGGGGTTTTTCAAGCTCCGCAAGGCAAGCCTCCAGCCATTGGAGCTCCTGCG
>JAFGCP010000102.1 GCA_016932595.1 Deltaproteobacteria bacterium | reverse complement strand
TTTTTGTTTCGCCTCTTTTTTTGTTTTGTAGGCTGTTCGATTTTTGCTATTAAAGTGGCTGATTATGCACAACTCGGGAAATGCCATGATGGAGTATACATATGAAAAAAAATAAAATTTGGAAATTTTTTATTTTTTTTCCTAAAAATCGTGTATGGAGCCGTATTATAAATATTTGGCCGTCCAACTTTATCACCGATCATTGTTTAAGAGCTGCAATAGCACGGTTTTTCGGCGTTCAGATCGGCAGGCGGGCTATTATTAGAAAACCGGTTTATTTTTCTCATCCTCGCAATATAATCATAGGTGACGATTTTCAAATGGCCGGGGATAGCCACTTTGATGCAATGGGCAAAATAACAATTGGGAATTGCGTCACTCTCGGACCGCATGTTTTATTTATAACCGGAAGCCATGAAAAAGGCCCGCATAAGGATCGGTGTGGCCAAAGCTATGCTCAGCCCATATCCATAGAAGACGGCTGCTGGATAGCAGCTGGTGTTTTGATCGGACCTGGCGTGACAATCGGAGCGGGCAGCATAGTATCTGCCGGCGCTGTTGTCTTGCGATCAATGCCGCCCGATAGCCTGATTGCCGGCAATCCGGCCAGAGTTATTCAGGTTTTGGAATAGGTGTTCCTTTTTTCATTGTGCGCCCCTGAGCGCCGTTCGCCGGTCTCATGAATATCTTTTTCTGAAGGGGAAAGGAACAGAGATAGCTTGAATGAAGCATAATCGGAATAAGAAATGAGGATATAAGCTGTTCTTTCATAAAAATTATTTATGATCAGATTTCATTCGTTTTTATGGCTTAAAATATCATCCGCAAGGCTTTGCGTATTCAAAGAATACAGGGGTTTGAGTCCCATATGCTCTTCAAAAACAGGGGGGGGCAAGGGACTGGACCGCGGAACAGGTATCAAAACTCTCAGAGAAGGACGCCGGACTAAAGTCCGGACGGAAAAGGCCTATGCCAGGAAAGAATGTAAGGGCAAGTATTTTGATGAATCAACAAATGCCGATAAAAATGTTTCTTGTTGCAATGATGGACAAAAAATCCCACGGGAGGCCCGGGGTTTGGAATGTGAGTAATTCCTTAAAACCTTTTTTCGCTTTTTTTATTATTTTTTTTTCAGGATGCGACGCAATGGAATCAAAAATCAGCAGGGATACCGTGTTTGAAACGAAAATTTCATCGGAATGCGTTACCGCTATTAATAATCATCGTATTTTGTTTGCTCATATGTCTGTAGGAAACGATATTCTGAGCGGTCTGAGTGCAGCGAATCGCGTCTTGGAAAAACAGGTCATACTAAAAAAGATCGAGACGAAATCGTCAAGCGATATTACCGGCGGAGGCATATACGGCATTGAAATCGGGGCAAATACGCAACCGCTTCAAAAACTTTTCAATTTAAGGCAGTTTCTTCTCTCAAATAATAACGGCCGGTCATTTGATCTTGTCGGCATCAAGTTTTGTTATGTTGATATCACACAGAAAACCGATATTCATGCCCTGCTGAAGGAGTATGCTGCGGTTTTAAAAGATATTAAAGAGCGCTATCCTCATATTACATTTGTTCATTTTACCGTGCCTTTGACGACGCACTACAGCGGTTTGAAAAACCGGGTGAAATATTTTATCTTAGGCGACCAAAACAATATTAAGAGAAATACCTATAATGAGCTGCTCTGCGATGCATATAAAAACGAGGTAATAATAGATATTGCTCGAATTGAATCGAGCTATCCGGATGGCAGCCGGCTCAAGCATGCATATTTTCAAAGTAGCCATTATTCTTTACTGCCAGAATACACGACCGATGGCGGTCATTTAAATGAGCTTGGAAAAAAAATAATGGTAGCGCCTTTTGCAGAGGGGCTCTGCCGGGCTTTGTCGGATTAAGAACAGATGCACGATACGGTGTGCGTAACGCGATAAACTCTTATTATTGAATAAAGGACCTCTGATGGCACAGAAAACAAAAGTCAAACAGTTTATTGTTAATGAGCTTTTATTCGGGAATGAGTCTCTCTTAACAAGCGACGATCAATCGTTTTTGAAAACCGGGGTGCTGGACTCTTCCGGACTTCTTGAGCTGATTACGTTTATCGAAAACACGTTCGGCATAACCGTGAACGATGATGAGCTGGTGCCTGAAAATCTGGACAGTCTTGACAATGTTGAAAAATTTATTTTACACAAGGCAACTGCTTGAAAACTGCGGCAAAAACTCCGCTGCCGGCAACTTTGATCCATGATTTTTTAGAGGCAAGCGCCGCCCTGTATCCTGATCACTGTGCGGTGGTGTGCGACAGCGGACGATATACATACAGGCAGATAAATGAAGCCGCCAATGCATTGGCGGCTTCGCTTGTGGACTTGGGCCTGCAGAGAAGCGATCCGGTTATTCTTCTTTTCAGAAACAGCTTTGAATATATCGCATGCTATTACGCCATTCTCAAAGCAGGCGGATGCGTCGTGCCCATTAATCCGGGCTTTACCCCGCCGGACGTGGCAGCATTTATTGAATGCGTGCAGCCCCATACCATACTTGTTGAAAGCCCGCTGCTGGCCCGCTTGCGGGAGTGTACATCCATACGCTCTTTTCTTGTTACTCAAAAAGACGGCGATATTCCCCCCGGCATTAGAGCGCTGTGTAAAAAGCCTGCGCTCAGCCTCCAGGAGATGCTCTCAAAGCCCTGCTTGGAAAATCCGAATCTGCCCATAGCCGCCGACAGCTGCGCCAGCATCATTTTCACCTCCGGCTCCACCGGGAAACCAAAAGGAGCGATGCTGTCGCATAAAAATATTGCCGCCAATACCCGGTCGATATGCCAGTATTTATCCATTACGCACAGCGATATTCAAATGGTTATATTGCCGTTCTCCTATGTTATGGGCAAGTCGCTTTTGAACACGCACATTGCCGCAGGGGCGCGGGTGGTACTGAATAATCAATTCGCATTCACTGCCGCTGTACTGAGGCAGATGGAGCAGGAGCAGGTCACCGCGTTTTCCGGCGTTCCCTCAACCTATGCCCACCTGGTCAACAAGTCTCCGCTGGCAGAGTACAAAGAGCGCCTGCCTTTTTTGCGCTACTGCTCCCAGGCGGGCGGTCATATGGCGCGGCCGGTCAAAACAGCATTGCGGGAACTGCTTCCTTCTCATACGGCTATTGTGGTTATGTATGGGGCAACAGAGGCTTCTGCCCGCTTGACCTACCTTGATCCTGAAAGCTTCCATCAAAAAATAGATTCTATTGGAAAAGCCATACCCGGCGTAACCGTTACGGTAAGAGACGAACAGGGCAATGAGCAGCCTGCAGGCAAAGAGGGCGAATTGGTGGCCCGGGGCGAGAATATAATGATGGGATACTATAAGGATCCGGAAGCGACACATAAAGTTCTGGATCGCTGGGGCTATCATACCGGCGATTATGGCTACAGGGATGACGAGGGCTTTCTGTTTGTATCCGGCAGAAAAGACGAGCTGATAAAAGTATCCGGCTACCGGGTCAATATATCGGAAATTGAAACCTGCATTCTGGAGTCCGGGTTGGCCGTGGAATGCGCGGTCATGCCGGAAGCCGACGCTCAGGGTGAAAACAAACTGCTCGCCCTGGTTACGCCGGTCAATGTTTCGGTCACCGCGGAGGCTCTGCATCTGTACTGCCAGAATAAATTGCCTCCTTTCAAGCGCCCGCGCGATATCGTTATTGCCAAAGCCATGCCCAAAAATGTCAATGGCAAAATTGATAGAGATCAGTGCCGCGTTCACATACGCAATCACACAAGGACAGGGCAGTAATATGTGCGGCATTGCAGCCATTTATGCGGGAAAAAAAACAGGGCCGGACCTGGCCGCTGCCTGCGGCAGGATGATCGCAACCCTGCGCCATCGGGGCCCGGATCAGTCAGGCGTGTATTGCGACCCTTCGGTTGGCCTTGCACATGCGCGGCTGAGCATCATTGACCTGACCACCGGCGGGCAGCCCATTCATAATGAAGATCAGACCGTATGGATCGTGTATAACGGCGAGGTCTTCAACTACCTTGAGCTGAGACAGGACCTTGAGAGCAGAGGGCATCATTTTTATACCCACACTGATACGGAAGTCATTGTTCACAGCTATGAAGAAAAGGGGATTGAATGCCTGAAAGATTTTAACGGCCAGTTTGCCTTTGCTCTCTGGGACACAAAAAAACAGCGCCTGTTTCTTGCCCGGGACCGCGTGGGGATCTGCCCTCTTTTTTATGCTCAGAATGATGGCGTGTATGTCGTGGCTTCAGAAATCAAAGCGCTGATTGCTTCAAAAATTCTGCCAAAACCAGAGATCGATCCTTTCGCGCTGGATCAGGTATTTACTCTATGGACGACGCTTCCGGGAGCAACAATTTTTAAAAATATTTACGAGGTTAAGCCCGGGCATGCATTGATAATTGATACAAACACGCACCGCGAGCACCGGTACTGGGACATCCCGTATGCTGCTCCTGATGAGCATTCACCGGCGCCGCTGGAAGACCTGTGCGAGCAGGTACTGGCGCTGCTGATGAATGCGACCAAATTACGTTTGAGAGCGGATGTGCCGGTTGGTTCCTATCTGAGCGGGGGGCTGGACTCTTCGGGAATTACCGCTCTGATAGCCCGCCATTTTAATACAAATGTTCAAACATTTGCCATACGGTTTCAGGAGCATGATTTCGACGAGGGCGAGTATCAGAATGAAATGGTGGCTCATTTAAAAGTTCAGCACCGCGAAATTGAAGCGGGCAATGAGCTGATTGCAGAATCGGTTCCCGCTGTCGTGTGGCATGCGGAAAAACCGCTGCTGCGAACCGCCCCGGTACCCATGTTCCTTTTATCCCGATTCGTGCAGCAGCAGGGAATCAAGGTTGTCTGCACCGGCGAGGGCGCCGATGAGGTGTTCGGCGGCTATGATATATTCAGGGAAGCGCTGGTTAAGCGCTTTATTGCGCGGCAGCCACAATCCGCGATACGGCCGGTGCTGCTCGAACAGCTCTACCCTCAGATATTTAAAAACGATCGGCAAAAAGCAGCCTTCCGGAATTTTATTCTGCATAACTCTTCAGATGTTGAAAATCCTCTGTATTCGCATCTCATTCGCTGGGAGAATACGTCCCGTATAAAACAATTTTTTTCTAAAGAATTAGCTGACGGGATCGGGGCCTATTCTACCGTAGCCCAGTGCATGCAGCTCCTGCCGGAAAACTTTAATCAGCGCGATACGCTTTCAAAAGCGCAATACCTGGAAGATGCCATATTTCTGAGCAATTATTTGCTGTCGTCTCAGGGTGACCGCATGGCTATGGCTCATTCGCTTGAAATACGCCCGCCCTATCTTGACCATCGGCTGTTTGAATTTATGTCCAGGGTCAGCCCTCAGTGGAAAGTTCTGGGCATCAATGAAAAGCATTTGCTTAAAAAGGTATTTAAAGATGTTCTGCCCTCGTCCATAACCCAAAGAACAAAACATCCCTACAGGGCGCCTATCCAGCCAAGCTTCTTGAAAGCCATTCAGTCCGGATATGTCCGGGAATTGCTCTCCGTGCAGGAATTGGAAAAAAATAAATTTTTTGATCATACAAAGGTGCATGCGCTGCTAAAAAAAATCGAGGCGGGCGTCAGCACCAGCGAAACTGAAGGCATGGCCCTTATGGGCCTGATTTCAACACAGCTGCTGCACGAGCAGTTTGTTGAGAACTTCAGCTACCCTGATGGGCTCTCGGTACACTGGGATATGTGTTTTGATAGAAGAAAAACCCTTATGTCTAACTAGAAAGACGGCCGTTATGAGAAAAAAAGCAGCATTTTCAAAGGATATTTTGAATATCAATTGCGCGAGGGAAGCCGGGCGAATTGCCGCGTACATGCAGGAAATTGTCTCTGAAAAATTTAAGCGAAAAGGTTTCATAGTCGCAATTTCCGGAGGTATCGATAGCAGCGTCACCCTTGCATTAAGCGTCAGGGCAGTCGGAAAAGAGCGCGTTTTTGCTCTGCAGATGCCGGAGCGCCACTCCTCTCAGGAGACCCTCGGTATAAGTGACCGCCTGGCAGACTGCTTTGATGTTGCGCGGGAGCATACGGATATAACGTCAATTTTAGAAGCTGTGGGATTCTATCGGAAATATGATGCCGCTGTTCAATCAGTGATCCCTGAATACGGGAAAGGATGGAAATCGAAAATTGTTTTGCCCAATGTTCTTGAAAGCAACAGCTTTGCGCTTTTTTCAATTGTGGCCCAAAACCCCGGGGGTGAAGTACTAAAAAAAAGGCTTCCTCTTAAAGCATATCTTGAAATTCTGGCAGCGACCAATTTTAAGCAGCGTATTCGAAAGATGCTTGAATATTATCATGCCGACAGACTGAATTATGCCACAACCGGGACTCCTAACCGTTTAGAATATGATCAGGGGTTTTTCGTAAAATTAGGAGATGGCGCCGGAGATATAAAACCCATAGCGCATTTGTATAAAAGCCAGGTGTATCAGCTCGCGGAATATCTTGGTGTTCCGGCAGAGATATGCACACGACCGCCAACAACAGATACCTATTCGCTGGCCCAGGGCCAGGACGAATTCTTTTTTTCTCTACCCTATGACAAAATGGATTTGTGCCTTTATGCAAAGAACCATGCAATCCCGGTTGAGACAGTGGGGAAAGAACTAGGCCTGACTCCAGAGCAGGTGCAAAGAGTGTATAATGATATTGACCAGAAGCGCTTGTCAACCCGGTATCTCCATCTCAAACCTCAACTGGTTAGGCGGCTTCCGGAAATACCGGCATAAACTGCTGTGTGCAGCAGCACGATACAGGGGCTGTTGCACACAGTATTGAAGCCGGATATGATGGATGCTTTTTTTCCCTCTATTGGATCTTGTTATAGCGCTTGTTTGCCGAAGAGTGGTCTTTAGAGCATTTTTCTTTATTTTGCAGTCGAATTCTCCATATATGTTATTTCCATTCGTGGTGAGCTTGGTCGAACCATGAACGGGAAGGCTGCCCTTCGACAGGCTCAGGGCGAACGGATAGGAGTTTCGTTTTTGGAAGCTATTTTTTCTTCAGGCTACAGTAGTTAGAAAAATGCTTTAGAGCTTAAAAAAGAGAAAGCAATTATCTTGTGCAAGGTCCCGGGAAAAGACGTCTTAACGAGATCTCCTGGTTCGATACCATTGTTGTTCTACTGGGCGGTTTTTTTCTGAAAAAGCACTATGTGCTCATTGTGGTTAAATATTTTTTATCAATTGGTCGTTTTGAGCACTTTTTTGTGAAAATGAAAGCATGAGACGCAGTTTGCCACTACGACTTTGCTTTCTTATATAAAAAAATGAAGCAGGCAGTTCAGCTTCATATAGAAAAAAATAAGTTTTTTCAGTTTAATAAAGAAGTTTTTCAGGGGTCGCAACTTTGCTGCCACCTGATTACACGAGCAGCATTTTTGTTGGCACAGTATGTGTAGTTTATTATCTATATCGTTCTGATTATGCCCATTTTCTATACAGGAAGTATTTTAAAGCTGGATTGATTAGGTGT
>JAFGCP010000101.1 GCA_016932595.1 Deltaproteobacteria bacterium | reverse complement strand
CCGGTGAAAACGTTTTGTTCTGATTTTTAGCTATGTTATACTCTTTTTTCGTCGTCAGATTACCCACACTCAGACACGATGACCCTTTTTTAATATGTTTTTTAGACTTTTGTAAAGATAAAAATTTTAGCCAATTAATCATAAATTAAATTTTATATCCTTTTTGATTAAACTATGCAATAGAGAATCAATCACCGAATATTAACTGGTCATGGCGCTGGCGCACGGTATAATACAAATAGAAGGCGGACTGTTTTCGCGGTCGTCCGGGGAATACGTTTAGCAGGCTGTTGAAAAACGCACATCAGTTGCATTGCGCTTATCATGCTTCACTGAGGCGTACGAGAAAGTACGCTTCATTGTCTGCATATGCATGCAGAAGGCAATACGCGCTCGGAGATTTCCCATTGGTAAATCTAAGTCACCCGCTTTACGGGTGGTATTGTCTACGCATGATATCGCACGCCTTGCGTCTGAGCATTTTTAAACAGCCTGCATGTTTTGACTTTTCAAAAACCTGCTAGAAAGACTGGCGTAAGCAGGTTTCCTGGATTATACGCCAATGACGCTCTAAAAATGTTCCAACGGGACAATACCACGCAGAAACCGGATTGAAAAATCATTTTATCGGCAGCGAGCTGAATGCGCTGTCTGCGCCAAAGGCCTGCCCGTATGCATTCAGGTCATAAGACTGCTCAACAGGCGTGATGACACCGCCTGGAAACTCGATGGTACACACCTCCCAGAGGCTTCCGGCATACCATCCATCAGCGGTCAGATGAAAGGGGCCAAAGGTATGCAGGGGCCCGTCCTTCACTGAAACATCTATCGTCGCATCCGAACTTCCCGCGCCATCTTCATCGTAATAGTGTACAAAAAGCCGGTACACGCCGCTCAGGCCGGCGGATTGCATGGTGATATGCTCGGGCCCGAAACCCTCGGTATCATCCACATCAAGCACAGCGCCCCAGTCGGTGGTCTTGTTGTAATAGAAGCAGTCACGGTATGTCCATAAATCCGCAATGCCGCTTTCAGGGGGCAGCAGGTGCAGGTCGACGTCTGAATAATCCGTATTCCATCGCAGCTCCGTGAAAAGGTCAAGCACCGGGAAATCCCCGTTAACCGTCATTTCCCGGGAGGCAAAAGCGGCATTGCCCTCTGCGTCTTTCACCGCGTAGCAGTTGACTTTAATCGTGTTGGCACCGCTTCTGAGCACCAGGGGCTGCGAGAAGGTCGTGTCTGACGTTGTGGTAAGCGTGGTGGCAATGCCGTTCAGCTCGACGGTGCCATGCTCTATGCGCATAACATCCGGCATTTCACCGGTCAGCTGCACGAACCTCGAGCCGTATGTGGCCCCGTCGTCAGGACTGGTTATTGTAATTTCATATATTGCAGGGTTGGAAAGACCGGCAGCGCCGGCACTGGCCGGATAAAATACTAAATTTGCACCTTCTGGCACCTCACATTTGCTCACCCGGGCTTCCTGCGGCAATGCATCAATAGCGCTTCTCAAGTTTGCCCCTCCCAAGAGGCTCTCAAACAGCAATTGCGCCGTGACCGGACCGATGCAGTTCACATCATCCCAGCCAATCGTCACTGCCGCGCCTTTTGATGTAAACGCATCTGAAAACTGAGTTGTTGATAAGCCCTTGCATCCGGCAAGATAAAACCAGGCTTTATCAAAATCAGCATTCGCATATTTGTTGTTTATGAAATTTCTTGTGATAGCAGCCCGTAAAATCGAATCATCTTCGCCGTTTTTTCTTATGGTATGGGCCAAAAACACCAGCTCGCGAGATATCCATTGCGCCGGGTACGATTCAAGAAAAGCTTCAAAAGAAGAAAATTCGGTGCCCGTGCATAACATGTTTAAGTCATCGCCCAGATAGGTGACACCGCCATGACTGAATAAAATTACGACTTTAAAATTTTTTAGCTCATGAGCGAAAAAATCGATATCAGCGTCTGCCTTCGTTTTTACGGTAACAATAAAATTATTGCGTTCAAAGCTGGTCGACAGGTCGGCAATAATGTCTTTGCAAAATGCAAACCGCTCATCGTCGGACAATATATCAACAAGACACACTGTGTTGCCCGCTCCTGAGGCAGCCGTGTTGATATTGGTTCTGATTTGGAAGCTTCCCGGCAAGCGGTCGCAATTCGGTGAAACCCGGGTATAAGGAGGCAGAATATAATCCGGCGTTATTTGCCATACGGCTATTCCGCCTCTTTTATATTTGACATGAAGAGCATCGTCCGTAACCCAGGCGTCTTCAACATTCGAATAACTCTTGTATTCCGGCAGCATTTCCTCAAATTTCTCAAAGGGATTTTTCTGCAGTAGTATTGCATCGGCTGATTCCGAAATCGCCTCGTGGGTTTCAATGATGGCTTCTTTCTGCTTTTCCGTTAGACCGCAGCCTGAACTAAAAAAAGAAAGCAAAAAAACCATTACAACCGCCAGTGTTTTTTTCTTCATCGTCATCCTCCCTTTTTAATTAAATAGTTAGGCGGTAGAGCACCATCATCCCTACACCTGCCGGCCCGGCCATGCACCATGGCTTTCAAAAATCCTCTCTTCCTTTATTAAAAGACGGCTTCCTCTCTGATTGTTAACAAAAAAAACGCCCCGCGCGGAGGGCGGAGCCTGGGTCTTTTTGCTTTGACGCTTTTATGAAGATGCACATGGCTATCGGGGCATGTTATCTTAACTGTCGGTGCCGTGAACTGCCTCTGCTGTATTTAATACCCCTGCTAGCTCTGCCAGATTGTTCTCGAATGAAGCTCGATTGCCGTCAGGGGGCCGCTCTTGCCGGCGCCGGTGTCGATGTTGATGCGGTTGGATAAAATCAGCGGCGTGTCAACAACCGTATGGCCGTGCACCACGATCTTGCCGAGGTTTTCATGGGGCAGGGGGTAGTGATTACGGTTGTCCACCAGATCGACCGGCCGCTGCTCATGAAGCGGCACGCCCCTCCTGACGCCCGCATGGCAGAAGAAATACTCCTCCGTTTCCCAGTATACGGGCAGGTTCAGATAAAAGTCCTTATGCACGCTCATGTACTCGCCCGCATGCCGGTAGCTGGCAAGGGTCATCTCCCCGCCGTTACAGGTGCGCCACAGCTCGCGCTCCTGCCGGTTCTGATTGCCCAGAAGCACGGCAATGATATAGTCCTCGTGATTGCCCCGCAGGGTAATGATGCCCGGGAACTGTTTCTTCAGGTCGATGAGCAGTTCGACCACCTCGTAGCTGTCGGGCCCACGGTCGATGTAGTCGCCGAGAAACACCAGGGTATCATCGGCAGACGGGCCGATCTGAGCGATGAGCCGTTCCAGGCGGCTAAGCCTTCCGTGAACGTCGCCGATTGCTAACAGTCGCCCCACTACACCTCCTTATACAATTTTTTGCGCACTCCATTACGACGATTTCTAAACGAATATTCAACAAAAAAACAGCTCGCTGTAAAAAAAGACCAGAAACACGCCCGGCTATTTTTATGGGCCGTGCGGTGTAAAAGCCATGATTATAGTGATGGGACGGCGCCAGAGGTTCAGCTGCCAAAAGCTTGAAAAGCAGCAATAGCACTACTGGGTTATGCCATTTAAATTAGGGGTTTGTTTCTTTGCAGGAACGGCTTCAGCCGCGATATTCGCGACCAAAGGTCGCTCCTACAGCATAAGAAGCAAGAACCAACTTGAATTGCCATGGGCTACTACCAGCTATGAAGAAATTGCCTTGAGAGATTGCTTCCCCCAACGTTGCCGTGCAATTTTGACATCGCTTATTTCGTCTTTTGACCTTTCTCTGCACAATTTCCGGCCCCATGAATTTTTTTGTCTTAAACCTAATCTGAGCGATTTATTACACCGTCCTGCGTGGCCGCTGGCGTTTCGCTCATTCTCGGCAGGCCTTCTGCCTGCCTGCGAGGCATGCCGCGCAGGCTATAGAGGACTTAAATACGGAAATAAACAACTTTGACTTTAGCAACCTTGACGAATGCATGCATGCCGATGACCTGTGCGGAACATATACGGAGAAGCTTACGGACATGCTGGCGCTCGGGCTGGTCGATGCGCAGCTTGAGCCGGAGGAGCTGGTGGTGGTGTGCAAAATCTACAAAGCCGTTGCTCTAAAAGCCCTGCGCAGGAGGATGCACTGTTGCGCTGCAGCACTGCAGCCGGCGCAGCCTGCGCACCCAATACAGCGGCCCTCTTCTGCCGGCAGGCCTCAGCCTGAGCCCGTCAGTTCTGCAACCCCCTCCTGCCAGGCGGCCAGCATACGCGCCCCGATCTCGCGGAATTCCGGATGCTCGGCCATATAGGCGGTAATCAAGGCCCGTGTTTCCATGACAGCGTCGGCCAGACGCTCGAAAACGGCCGCAACGGTCGCCGGCGTCAGCAGCAGGTGCGCGACGGCGAAACGCTCGATCGGTTTCCGGGGCCACCATTTTTTTGAACCGGCAAGGCTGAGGGCGGGCACGTCGCGGGCGATATAGGCCGTGGTGGTCACCACATCGTATACCGGCGCCAAAACGACGTCGCCTGAAGCGGCCTCATAGAGTACGCCGAAATTCTTCAAATGGGCGTCGCCGTTGCGCAGCATGACCGACAGCACGAGGGTTGCAAAAAACTGCTCCCTGGCCGCCTGCAGATTCGCGCCTGAGACGAAATCGCTGATGCTTTTCGCGACGCGCTCGCAGGTGCTGGAGTATTTCTGCTTTGTGCCAAGGGCCTGGAGGCTGCACATGTCCTCAAAGCCCAACGCTGCGCCGCCGGGCGCGGCGTCGAATCGGCGCAAAATGAAAAGTCCGCCGTTATCGGACAGAAAAAAGTCCGGCGTCGGCAGCCCGGCCCGCTTTGCCGCGGTCATGCAGAAATACTCGTT
>JAFGCP010000100.1 GCA_016932595.1 Deltaproteobacteria bacterium | reverse complement strand
TGGTCATTGTTTTCATTGTAGGAGCACCTTTAGGTGCGATTGTTTCGCGGCTGAAGCCGCTCCTACAAAAGAGCACTATCAAAAACAAATGTTATGACCTAGTAGTGCTGCCCGGATTTTCATATGCTATGCTTAACTTTACAGGCAGCAGTGCATGTTTTTGTAAAGGCAGGTGCATGAACCATGATGAGCCTTTTTGGCTGGAGGGCATGTTTTTTTATGAGCCTGTGTTTTTTTTCCATGACAGAGGCAAATGCCGGCGCCGGTGAGCCTGCGGCCCCCGACCGGTATGCTGCAGCCCGGCGGCATATGGTTGAGCAGGATCTGCAAGACCGGGACATCCGCGATCCTGCAGTGCTTGCAGCCATGGCAAAAGTGCCCCGGCATCTGTTTGTCGATGCGCGCTATCAGGCAGAAGCCTATGCTGACCACCCGCTGCCTATCGGCGAGAACCAGACCATTTCCCAGCCCTATATTGTTGCCCTTATGACGCAAAGCCTGAAGCTGGGGCGCCATGACCGCGTGCTTGAAATAGGCACAGGCTCGGGCTATCAGGCCGCAGTGCTGGCGGAAGTGGCAGGTCAGGTGTATACCATTGAACTGCATAAGAGCCTTGCCGGTCGGGCGGAAAAGCTGCTGCGCACATTAGGCTATGATACGGTAAGCGTCAGGTGCGGCGATGGCTTTTTCGGCTGGCCCGAGCAGGCCCCTTTTGACGCCGTTATGCTCACCTGCGCCCCCGGGCATGTGCCACAGCCGCTCATTGATCAGCTCCGCGAGGGTGGCCGGATCATTGTGCCTGTGGGGGGGGTGTTTCAGGTCCAGACCCTCATGCTTGGAACCAAAAAACAGGGCCGGCTGAATCTGGAGAATATCGCTCCCGTGCGCTTTGTTCCAATGCGCGGCCGGATTGAAAAAAGCACGCCATAGAGCAGTTTGACCTTTTTGGGCCTTCCGCATTGCAGCAGCCTCCATTTCCAAGCCCCTTTTTTGCTAAAAACAGCGCCGCCGGCAGTGTAGAGGACTTCCTGAGAATGGAGCTGTGCCTGGAATCTTGCATACCACGAAAAGTTTAAAAAGGACAATTGACGCAGTATCATTAACCTGCTATGATAAGGTAAAAATGCAAGGAAAATCAATTATTAAAAAGTTCTAATCTTATGCAGCAGGCACATTCAACCACACTTCCTGAGGTTCTCATCGCTTCAGGAAAAGTAACAGAGGATATCCTCAAAACGGTCATGCATGAAGAAGGCCTGCCGCCCTATAAGGCCTGCCAGCGCCTGATCGACATGGGCTTTATTGCCGAGGAGGAGCTACTGAAAATTTTCAGCCAGTATTTCAAGTATCCGTATGTGTCGCTGAAAAATTTTCAGCCCAAGGATATATTCATAGAGGGCGTGTCGGAAAACTTCATGCGCGAGTCCAAATGCGTGCCCATTGAAATGAACGATTCCTGCATGAAGCTCGCCATCAATAATCCTTTTGACGGGACTGCCCTTGATGCCGTTAGAATGGTCACCGGGCATACTATCGATGTGTGCCTTGCCAAGGACGCTGAAATATCCGATGCCATAGAAAAAATCTTCAGCACCGGCGCATCGGCCATGGACCGTCTGATCGAAAGCACCGGCGGCAGCGAGGGAGACGGGTTTGCCATGGATGACGATGGCGACGTGGCCCATCTGAAGGACCTCGCCTCCGAAGCGCCGGTCATACGGCTTGTGAACATGCTTATCTCCCGCGCCATAGAGCTCAAGGCCAGCGATATCCACTTCGAGCCCTTTGAAAAAGCCTTTCATGTGCGCTACCGCATCGACGGCGTGCTGCATGATATGGAATCGCCGCCCAAAAACCTTCAGGCCGCGGTCATTTCACGCATCAAGATCATGTCAAAGCTCAATATCGCCGAGCGACGGCTGCCGCAGGACGGCCGCATCAAGCTGCGGGTCATGGGCAAGGAGATCGATTTCCGCGTTTCAACGCTGCCGACCCTGTACGGCGAAAGCGTGGTCATGCGTATTCTTGACAGCGAGAGCATTGTTTTCGACCTTGACCTGCTGGGCTTCCCCACCCATGAGCTTCAGCACTTCGAAGACCTGATCCAAAGGCCCTATGGCATCATTCTGGTGACGGGCCCCACCGGCTCGGGCAAGACCACAACGCTCTACAGCGCCCTGAGCAAGATTAACAATAATTCAAATAAGATCATCACGGTCGAGGATCCGGTCGAGTATCAGCTGACCGGCATCAATCAGATTCATGTCAAGCCCTCTATCGGCCTTACTTTTGCAAGCTGCCTGCGCTCGATTCTGCGGCAGGACCCCGATATCATTATGATCGGCGAAATCCGCGATGCCGAAACAGCCGAAATCGCCATTCATTCGGCCCTTACCGGCCATCTGGTGTTCTCGACCCTGCACACCAATGATTCCGCCGGCGCCGTGACGCGTTTGATTGAAATGGGCATGGAGAACTACCTTGTGTCCTCAAGCCTGATCGGTATTATGGCCCAGCGGCTGGTCCGCGTCATTTGCACCAACTGCAAGGAAGAATATCCTGCAACAGAGGAGATGCTGCGCGAGATGGGCAGGGATCCCAGCGAGGCGGGCAGTATTATGCTGGCCCGCGGCAGAGGCTGCGAGCACTGCGCCAATACGGGCTATCGCGGCAGGTCGGGCATCTATGAACTGCTGCTCATGCATGATGACGTGCGCAAGCTCATCCTTGCGCAGTCCGACAGCAAAGCCATCAAGGACCGGGCCCGGGAGCTCGGCATGCAGACGCTGCGCGAAGCCGGCTGGGACAAGGTGATTGCTCAGGAGACCACGGTTGCCGAAGTCATCCGCGTGACGCAGGTGGAATAAAACAGATACCTGGTTAATTCGTTCTATTTGTTTCATTGGTTTGCCGGGCAATGGATTCGGTTTTGAGAATTCAACCAATCGAACCAATTCAACCAATTCAACCAATCGAACCAATCGAACCAATTAAGCTGATTACACATGCCTGAATATATCTATAAAGCAACCGACCGCGCCGGCAAGGTGATGGAAGGCAGTTTGGATGCTCCCGACGAAGCCGCGGTTGTGAGCCGGCTGCGCGGCATGGGATGCATCCCCATCCGCATCGAGCAGGCTGCAGCGGGCGCCAAGCCGCGACCCCGCAAAATATCGCTTAACATAGATTTTAAAACCAGGATTGCCTCACAGTTTACGCGAATATCAGGAGCGGAGCTGCTGTCCTTTACGCAGGAGCTTTCAACCTTGATCCGGGCGGGCCTGCCGCTTGACCGCAGCCTCTCCGTGTTGACGGAAATTACGGAAAATAAAAGGCTCAAGGAAATCACCGAAGAAGTGCTGCGTGATGTCCGGGGCGGTAAAGCGTTTTCCGAAGCGCTGGCCAAGCACCCGGCAGTATTCAACCGCCTTTATGTCAACATGATCAAGGCAGGAGAGGCTGGCGGTATTCTGGACGTGGTTCTTGAGCGGCTGCTGGATTTTCTCGAGCGGTCGCAGGAGCTGAAGCGCACCGTTGTCGGCGCCATGATTTATCCGCTGGTGCTGATCTTTGTTATGGGAATCGTCATGGCCGTGCTGCTTATCTTTGTCGTGCCGCGGTTTGTCGGTATTTTTGAAATGATGCATCAGGAACTGCCGCTTCCGACGCAGGTGCTTCTGGGAATCAGCACGATCGCGCAGCGGTACTGGTGGCTGATTATCGGCGGCGGCGCCGGCCTGTATGTCTGGTTTCAAAAGTACACCGCCTCTGAAAAGGGCAAAATGGTCTGGGACACCTTCATGCTCAGGCTGCCCCTGATTAATGCGCTGATTTTGAAAATAGAAGTGGCGCGCCTCAGCCGCACGCTGGGCACGCTTATTACCAGCGGCGTACCGCTTCTGCAGGCCCTGGGTATCGTGCGGGAAATCATCGGTAACCTGATCATTGCAAATTCCATAAACACCATTCAAAAGGCCGTGAAGGAAGGCAAGGGCGTATCGCTGCCCATGCGCAGCCTGGGAATATTCCCCTCCCTTGCCGTACACATGATCCGCGTGGGAGAAGAAACAGGCAGAATGGAGGAGATGCTTATCCGCGTGGCCGACACCTATGACCGGGATGTGCAGGTGACGGTAAAACGGCTGCTCGGGCTGCTTGAGCCTCTGCTTATTCTGGTTATGGCGCTGCTGGTCGGGTTTATCGTTATCTCGATAGTGCTTGCACTGTTCAGCATTAATGATGTTTCGTTTTAAGGAGGATACAATGTACATGAAGAATGAAAGAAAAGTGCTGGGTCAGCAGGGTTTTACCCTTGTTGAAATCATGATCGTCGTGGTTATTCTGGGCCTGCTGGTCGGGCTCGTTGGCCCTAAAATCTTCAAGCAGTTTGAAAAGGCTGAAAGGGGCACGGCAAAAGCTCAGATCGAGATGCTGGGCACATCCGTTGACACATTCCGGCTGGATATGCGCCGCTACCCCAAGGAGCTTGATGAACTTTTAAGAAAGCCTTCCGACGATAAAAACTGGGATGGACCCTATGTGAAAAAGGACCTGCCGACCGACCCCTGGGAGCGCCCGTATGTCTACAAGTGCCCGGGTGATGAAGGCCGGGATTATGACATCATTTCCTACGGCGCTGATGGTCAGCCTGGAGGCGACGGAGAAAATGCCGATATCAATAATTGGGAAAGCCTTAAAAAAAGCAAGGAATAAACGCCGCCCGTTTGGCATGCCCGGCGGGTTTTCGCTCGTCGAGCTCATGATCGTGCTGGCCATTATGGCGCTGGTGTTC
>JAFGCP010000099.1 GCA_016932595.1 Deltaproteobacteria bacterium | reverse complement strand
TGGTCATTGTTTTCATTGTAGGAGCACCTTTAGGTGCGATTGTTTCGCGGCTGAAGCCGCTCCTACAAAAGAGCACTATCAAAAACACATGTCATCGCCCACTAGCTTCTGGCTCCTGTTTTTTTATTTACCCCCATGAGTATACCACAGCTTATCTGCGTCTTTTGAAAAAGGGCAGCAGCACAATGCCGCCTGCAAAGCCGCCGATATGGGCCCACCAGGCAACGCCTCCCTGTGCTGAAGAGGAGAGCGCGCCGCTGAGAAACTGCAAAAGAAACCAGAACGCAAGAAAGAAGAAAGCTGGCACCTCGACAAAGTCGATGAAAATAAACAGAAAGACAAGCATTACGATCCGGGCCCGCGGATACAGGCAGAAGTAGGCGCCCATCACGCCGGCAATGGCGCCGCTTGCACCCACCATGGGAATGCGCGTCCCGGGGGCTGACCAGAGCTGCGCTGCTGCGGCGCATATGCCGCACAGCAGATAAAAAAGCAGGTAGCGAAAATGGCCCATGCGGTCTTCCACATTGTCGCCGAAAATATAGAGATAGAGCATATTGCCCAGAAAATGCAGCCATCCGGCATGCAGAAACATGGAGGTGATAACGGTCGTGAAACCGGCAAGGCGCATGCCGCCATGAGAGCCAAGCACCTGCGCCGGCACCATGCCCCAGGCCAGTACAAACCTCTCCAGATGGGGGCCCAGCGACAGCTGATACAGAAAGCAGAGCAGGTTTGCCCCGATCAGGGCATAGTTTGTGATGGGGAAGGTGCGCGAGGCGATATTGTCGCGAAGGGGAATCATGCTGCGGGTCCGGTCTTCTGCGGCGTCAGGTTTTTTATAATGCCCGCCAGGCGGTAAAATTCTTCAACGGTAAATGTTTCGGCGCGGCGCGTGAGCGCTAGAGCTTCTTTATCTGCTGCTGCTTTAAGCGCTTCGGCATTGATGCCGCGCTGCCCGATATATCCCTTGAGGCAGTTCTGAAAGGTTTTGCGGCGCTGCGAGAAGCCCGTGCGCACAATCATGCGAAACAGATCTTCATCCGGGCCATGCCAGCTTTTTTCGGCAAGGGGCGCAAGCTCAATAACCGCGGAATCAACTTTCGGCTCAGGGTAGAAACACCGGGCCGGTATGATCATGCGAATGGAAGCGGCAAGATATGCCCGGCAGTAGACAGTAAGAATGCCATAGTCTTTGCAGCCGGGCGGGGCGCAGAGCCGCTCGGCCACCTCCTTTTGAACAATAAAAACGGCTCGTTTTAAAAAACGGCTGTCTTCGAGGATCTTTATGACAATGGGCGAGGTTATGGCATAGGGAATGCTGCCGAAAATAACGGCCTGTTTATCGCCGAGCACGCTGCCGAAATCAGCCGTGAGTATATCCTGAAAGTACAGGCTGACGGAGCCGTCCTGCGGAAGCTGCCTCTCCAGTATGCCGTAGAGGTTGCGGTCTATTTCATAGCAGATGACGCGTGCTCCTGTTTCATGCAGAAAAAGCGTCAGCGAGCCCGGGCCCGGCCCTATTTCTATGACCGTGTCATCGGGGGTAAGGCCGGCACAGGATACGGCCTTCTGAGCGCTGTTGCGGTCGATAAGAAAATTCTGGCTGCGCTGCCTGCTTGGACGTATGCCGAGTTTTTTTATGATATTTTGAGTTGGGAAAATTATGGGCATGGGGATTTTTCGATTTTTAAATTGGCGTAGGGGCGGGGTAATCCCGCCCTTTATAGTTATTTATATGCGCGAGTGGTCGCCTTTTATTTTTTACCGGAGAAAAACGGCAGCAGCCGCTTATAGGTTGATTCAAGCATCTCGGGCATGACCATGGTGCTGCTCATGACCGGCATGAAGTTGTGATCGCCGCTCCATCTGGCCACAATATGCACATGCAAATGTTCCTCGGCTCCTGCGCCTGCAACTTTCCCCAGATTGATTCCGATATTAACGGCATCGGGCCTGATGGCTTTGCGCAACTTCCTTGTTGCGCTGCGCACCAGTTCAAACAGGCCGGCAAGCTCTTTTGCTGTCAGGCCCTCAAGATCGGCAACATGGCGCCACGGCACCACCATGAGGTGGCCTGCCGTATACGGGTATTTGTTTAAGATAACAAAGGCATGCTCTGTTTCGGCCAGTATGAGGCAGCGCTCCCGGTAGCCCCTGGTTTTTTTGATGCACAGGAAGCAGCCCTTCGGTTTTTTGCCGAGTATGTAGTCGATTCTCCAGGGCGCCCAGACATTTTTCATAGTTATGTATCGACAGAGTAATTACTTTATTCAGCAGTGTAGCACAAAAAACGGAATGCATACAAGAAGGTTGCAATGGCCATAACACCTCCTATCAGAGACGCCCGCCGCGCCGCAAGATAATTTAATCACGCCACGGTTTTTTGCCCGGCCCCGTCTGCCCACATCTTGTGCTCACAATTGCCTTGACACACAACTGCCCTCATTTTATAGTCTGCCTATCCCAAAGCGAGTTCCTATCAAAAAACAAGGAGTATTATCATGCATGCTATTGATGTTACCCAGGCTCAACAGCATTTGTCCGAGTTGATCGACCAGACGCTCAGCGGCGATGAAGTCGTTATCACCAAGGGCGGCATGCCGATTATAAAACTTGTGGATGTCTCAAAGCACAAAAAGCAGCGCCAATTCGGAACCGCAAAGGGCCTTATCAAGATTGCCGATGATTTCGATGGCCCGCTTGAAGATTTCAAAGAGTACCAGTAATGCGGGCGCTTCTGGACACGAACTGCTTTCTATGGGGAATTACCGACAGCGAAAAACTGAGTTTAGCGGCACGCTCGTTTATGGCCGATCTGGATAACTCGCTTTGCCTAAGCGCTGCCAGCCTCTGGGAGATTGCCGTTAAAGTCAGTATCGGCAAGCTTGAGCTGTTACGGCCCTTTGATCAGCTCATCCCCGAACAGCTCGCAGTCAATGCAATTGACATTCTGCCGATTGAACCACCGCACCTGTCCCGATTGATCACCCTGCCGTTTTATCACCGCGACCCGTTTGACCGCCTGATCATCGCTCAAGCACAAACCGAAGACATAGCCCTGCTCAGCAGCGACACGGCTTTTCAGAAGTACGACGTAAAGCTTATCTGGTAGCAATCTGCCGCTCTTTGTTTACCGGCCCACCGCCCCATGGGCTCACAGAGAGACTATCAATTGGCGCTGTAACTTTTTAATTACACTTCGTTCGCAATGACATTTTTGCATTTTTTATGAGAGCATCAATCATAATCTGTTAGGTTTTTATTGATGGGTTTCCTTCTACTGACTCCTGATTTCTGTTTTCAAATTCCCGCGAGCTCCATATTTCCCCACACGCCCAGCTTGTCGCCCTTTATGATGACCATGCCGCCGATGCAGCCCAGGCTTTGCCCCAGGTCCAGGGCTTTTTGAATATCATCTGCGTTTTGCACGGCATTGCCCACGGCGCTTGCCGCTGCATCGGCAAGCGCTGCGGTGCAGGCCCGTATGGTTACGGCATCAGCCTTGCCGAAGCTCAGCGACGGGCCCACCGTTCCCGACGAGGTGCATATGCCAAAGGGTGTATCCTCTGCTTCGATTTTAATGCCGATGCGCTCACTTAAGGGCGAAGCGCCTGCAAATATTCCTACCGTGATGGGCCTGCTGATTTTAAAGAATATATCGCCGCCGTTTTCGACAATGACCTCGCCGGAATGCTTGAGAAGTTCCGCACCTACAAAATCAGCTACAGCACCAGCCACTGCTGCCATGGGCCCAACATTGCATGCTGCGGCTGCCTGCAGCATGGCCTGTACCAGAGGCGGGGCAAACTCGTCATCGGCAATGGGCACAAGGGATGTCTGGAATTCAGGCCTTTTTAGAATGTAGGTTTCAAGAATGTAGCGCGCCTGCACTGCGGCATCGAGGGCCTTTTTTTCAAGATTGCGCTGTGCGCTGATGAAGAGGTCGGTTTCCTTGACGGCAACCGTAAAGGACTTAAGCCCCTCACTTGCTGAGTAATCCCGGTAGGTGCGGTGTTCGTAGAGCATGGGGAATATTGTTGAATGTTCAAGGTTCAGTAAGATTGCAGTTCCGTAGGGTGGACTCACGAAGTGTGTCCGCCAAAATTCAAATACATGGTGGACGTGCTTCGCAAGTCCACCCTACCAGATGAACTCATTTTTATGTACAGGGTGCTTCA
Organism: Deltaproteobacteria bacterium; assembly: GCA_016932595.1. Lineage (GTDB taxonomy): Bacteria > Desulfobacterota > WTBG01 > CAIYCZ01 > CAIRTM01 > CAIWCT01. The sequence goes on along the minus strand of JAFGCP010000099.1, from coordinate 4,418 downwards.
AATAGCCTTGCCGGTGCTTTTCCTCAAACCGATTTATCCATCGTTTGTTTATCCGCTCAAATACCGCCTCAGCGGAGTCAGAGTTGATATGGCCGGCATCGTGCGCATCAAGGCGTGCTTCCGCCTCCTCTGCCCAGAGGAGGTCAGCAGAAGCATCAGGAGCCTTATCAAAGCTATGAAAAAGCTCCCCAATGAGCTGTGCCCGTTCAACAGGTTTTAGGCTCAATGCCTCTTTTAGTACTGTCTCTATTGTTGTCGGCATTGTTGAAAATCACCTCGTTCCGTCTCGAATGATTCCTTGAAAAACGAAAGCACCCGGTTTTGTTCGTGTCAATTAAGCCGGAGCAGTAGGGTGCGCTGCGCGCACCGCCCATGCATGTTTCAATGAAAGTGCACGCTGTGCTTGCCCATGATGGACTCGACCTCGGTGATGAGCAGGGGCGAGGCGCTGGTCTTGAACCCGTCGCCAAAGCTGATGACCGTTTCGCCTGAGCCGGGAATGACTACATGCATGTACACCTTTGACTTGCCGGGGTTGTTTTTCAGTATACCCTTCATTTTTGAAAGCCCGATGTCGTTCACCTTATGGATGTGGCATTTTACATGAATTTCGGGTGTTGCGATTTCATAGGCTTTTTCAATGGGCACGATTTCGGTTGCCAGAATGCTGTTGCCTTCGGCTTCGATTTTGAGATCGCCCTTGACGATGATCGGATGTTCGCTTTTGAGCAGGTTTTCATACTGCGCATACTGCTTCGGAAAAACCACCACCTTGATGGTCCCGAGCACGTCTTCGAGAGTGACATGGGCCATGGTCTTGCCGGCTTTTTTCGTGGTGAGGCTTCTCAGTGCGCTGACCACGCCGCCGATGGTGATGGCCCTTTCTTTCGTTTCCGCGGCAGCGCTTGCTGTTGTCGAGCTGGTGCAGGCCCTCAGTATGACCATGTAGTGGTCAAGCGGGTGGCCGGTTACGTAGAAGCCCAGACATTCCTTTTCGTAATTGAGCCGCTCCTTCTGATCCCAATCGGGCAGGTCGGGGTAGACCATGCTGTCGTCGCCGGTTGTGCCGGCTTTCTCCGAGATGGCGGCAAACATGCTCATCTGGTTTTTCGCTTTTTCCTTCTGCTCGCGCTGCACCAGGGCCGTCACGTCATCGGCAACGGCCATGAGCTGCGAGCGCTTTGCGTTGAAGGAATCCATGGCCCCGCACTTGATAAGGCTTTCAACGACCTTCTTGTTCACCTTGCGCAGGTCCACGCGGCGGCAGAAATCAAGCAGCGACCTGAACAGCCCGTCCTTTTCCCGCGCCGCGATGATAGAATCAATGGCTGCGGACCCCACGTTTTTTACCGCTGCGAGCCCGAACCTGATCTTGTTGCCCACAACCTTGAAGCCCTCAATGCTGTCGTTGACATCCGGCGGTAGGACGTCAATATGCTTTTCGCGGCATTCGCTGATGTAGTTGACCACCTTGTCGGTATTGCCCATTTCCGAGCTCAGCAGCGCCGCCATGAATTCAACCGGAAAGTGCGCCTTCAGATAGGCGGTTTGGTAGGTTATGGAGGCATAGGCTGCGCTGTGCGACTTGTTGAACCCGTATTCGGCAAATTTTTCCATAAGGGCGAAGATGTCGGCGGCCTTGTCCTGGTTTATTTTGTTTTTTTTCGCGCCGTCAAGAAACTTTTCCTTTTGCTTGAGCATCTCCTCTTTTTTCTTTTTGCCCATGGCGCGGCGCAGCAGATCGGCATCTGCCAGCGAGAAGCCGGCCAGCGTGCTGGCGATGCGCATGACCTGCTCCTGATAGAGGATGATGCCATAGGTCTCTTTGAGAACATCCTCAAGCTGGGGCAGGGGATAGGCTATGGCCTTCCTGCCATGCTTGCACGCGACAAAATCGTCGACCATGCCGCTCCCGAGTGGCCCTGGCCGGTACAGGGCCAGAAGGGCGGTGAGGTCTTCGATAGTGCCTGGCCGAATGCGCGTCAGGAGTTCCTTCATCCCGGAGCTTTCAAGCTGGAATACGCCGTCGGTTTCCCCTGAGGACAGAAGCTCATAGGTTTTCGGGTCATTCAGGGGCAGGTCGTTGATGTCGGGCAGATCATTGGCGGGGTTAGCTTTGATGAATTCAACGCTTTTTTCAATTACGGTGAGGGTTTTTAAACCCAGAAAGTCGAATTTGATAAGGCCGATGGCATCAACACCCTTCATCTCAAACTGCGTCATCACAACGCCATCGGTTGATTTGCACATGGGCACATAATTATCAAGGGGCGCATCGGCAATCACCACCCCTGCGGCATGGGTGGAAGCGTGGCGGGCAAGCCCTTCAAGGGCTTTTGAAATGGTGATAAGCTTTTGTATCTGCTCATCGGTATCGATCAGGTCCTTCAGGCGGGGCTCCTGCAGAATGGCCAGATCGATGGTCATTTTCGGATCAGCAGGCACGAGCTTGGCAATAGTGTCGACTTCCTTGTAGGGCATGTCAAGGGCGCGGCCCACATCCCGTATGACGCCTTTTGCATTCATGCGGCCGAAGGTGATGATCTGGGCCACATTTTCCTTGCCGTATTTTTCGGTCACATACTTGATGATGCGGTCGCGGTTCTCCTGGCAGAAGTCGACGTCGATATCAGGAGGGTTTACGCGCTCGGGGTTCAGAAAGCGCTCGAAGAGCAGGTTGTTTTCAATCGGATCGATCTCGGTAATGCCAAGGGTATAGGCCACAAGACTGCCTGCTGCCGAGCCGCGGCCCGGCCCAACAGGGCAGCCATTGTTTTTTGCATACTTGATGAAATCGGAAACAATGAGAAAATAGGTCGTAAACTGCATCTGCGTGATCATCTTGATTTCGTCTTCAAGCCGCTTGCGGTAGACCGCGGCGCGCTTGTCGAATTCATCAGGATGGGCCTGCCTGATTTTAACAAGCCGCTCTTCAAGGCCCGCCCGGCTCATCTCCTCGAAATAGCTCTGGTTGATTTTGCCTTCGGGCGGGGTGAAGTTGGGGAATTTGTATTCACCCAGGGTTATTTCAAAATTGCAGCGCTCGGCAATGGCTATGGTGTTTTTCAGGGCCTCGGGCACAGAGGAGAAAGCCCGCTGCATTTCATCAGGCGATTTGAAGTAGAACTCCTCGGTGGTGAAGCGCATGCGGCCGGGCGTGTTGATGGTCTTGCCGGTCTGAATGCACAGCAGCACTTCGTGGGCGAAGGCGTCGCCGGCGTTCAGGTAGTGGCAGTCATTGGTTGCCACCAGGGGCAGGCCTGTTTTTTTCGCTATTTTAAGCAGCCCTTCATTAACCCTGCGCTGGTCATCGAGCTTGTTTTCCTGCAGCTCAAGGTAAAAGCGCTCATTGTCAAAAAGCTGGCGGTATTCGTCGGCCAGGGCCAGGGCCTGCTTCATGTCACCGGCCAGTATCGCATGAGGAATTTCGCCGTGCAGGCAGGCAGACAGGGCGATAAGCCCCGCATGGTGCTCCCGTAAAATCTGCTTGTCGATGCGGGGCTTATAATACATGCCTTCAATATAGGCGGCCGAGACGAGCTTGAGCAGATTATGATACCCGGTCTTGTTGGTCGCCAGGAGTATGAGATGGTTGTTGGAGCCTTTGCTGCTGGAGGCGTCCTTGTCGAACCGGCTGCCCGGTGCCAGATACATTTCGCAGCCGATGATGGGCTTGAGGCCGCTTCTGGTTGCTTTTTCATAGAAATCGACGGTGCCGAACATATTGCCGTGGTCGGTCATGGTAATGGCGGGCATGTGATACTCTTTGGCCTTGTGCATGAGGTCATCGAGCCGGATGGCGCCGTCAAGCAGGCTGTACTGCGTATGCACGTGAAGATGAACGAATTCTGCGTGTTTCATCGGAGTGTTTTCCCTGCGAGTGTTTCGGATTGAAGTAGAGACACAATAAATCACCCGCTGTAAATATTCAATATAAGATTTTACGGGCAGAAAAATCAGAGGGTTGCGGAAAAAAAGGCGGGCAGCGCCCTGTGTGGCTTATGGTTTGCAGTCAGCGCCGCACACTACTTTTCCTGCCAGTTTTTGATCATGGCGATGATATTTGACGAGGCATGGTCTTTGGCGTCGCCGACGATGGCGATCTCCCCGCCGTAGGAGAGCACGGTGGCCCGTTCCGGCACAGTTCCTTTTGTGTAGTCCGTGCCCTTGGCATGCACATGGGGTTTGAGCTTGAGCAGGAGCCCGTCAACGGTCGGGTCTGAGAATATGGTTAGAAGATCGACGCATTCAAGGGCCGCCATAAGCTCAAGGCGCTCGTCTTCCGGGATGAGGGGGTAATCGGCCCCCTTATTTTTTCTGATCGAACTGTCGCTGTTGAGCGCCACCACCAGCACATCACCCCGGCTTTTAGCATCAATAAGGCTTCGCACATGCCCCACATGCAGCAGGTTGAAACC
>JAFGCP010000098.1 GCA_016932595.1 Deltaproteobacteria bacterium | reverse complement strand
AATGGAATGGCCGTCGGCAATGGCATGATGTATGAGAAAAATAATATCGCAGCACGCGGCCCCTTCAAGCAGTATGGCGCGCCAGAGGAACTCACCATCAAAATCCCGCAGCGCCTCAGCCTCGCCAAGGCGCTGCCATGCCCCGTCGTTTTCCATCGGGACCACCCGCAGCGGAACCCTCACAGCCGCGGCGTCCGGCGCAGCCACGATAAATGCCGGCCTGCCCTCATCTTCGCCGAACCGGGCCCGCAGCAGCGGATGCCTGAGCTGCAGCAGGGCCAGGGCCTGCGCAAGCACACCGCCGGTCAGCCCTCCTTCGATGCGCACCACCTGAAGGATCATCCCGGCGCAGCGGTACTGCTGGTGAAAGGTCTTCTGAATTGTCTCCCAATAACCGAGTCTGCGGGATTCCTCCATGCAGGCTTCCTTTCAAAAAAATCCCGCACCGGCGGCCGCCTGCGCGGGAAGCAACAGCCCCGGACTGCTGCGGCCATCAGGTGTTCGTGCCCAGCGTCAGCCTCATTTTTTTGAACCGGTCGCTGTGCAGCCGGTAGTCGACCACTTCGATTTTTACCGGCACTTTGTAGCGCTCAAGCTTTGAGGCGCAGTGGGCCTTGATCTGGCTTATGAACGCTTTTTTGTCCTGGCCTGCATCGACCATGGAGACCTTGGCGCAGATGATATTGCCCAGTATTGCATTGTGCTCGCCGAAGATGGAGACTTCGTTGACATTTTCGAGCTCATAGATGACATTCTCGACCTCGGCGGGGTTTACCTTTTCTCCGCCCACATTGATGACTTCCTGCTTGCGGCCCAGTATCCGCATATAGTCGCCGTCGACCTCAACCAGGTCATTGGTGATGAACCAGCCGTCGTCGGTGAAGGGGCTCGGCGCATTGAGGTAGCCGAGTATGGCCGACCGGGCCTTGATATGCAGAATGCCCTCGACCACGCGAATCTGATAGCCCTCGCCGCCGATTTTGACCCAGGTGGAGTCATTGGACTTTGACTTTGACCGCAGCGTGCCGACCTCGGTGGTGCCGAATTTCTGCAGCAGCGTTACGCCCGGGAAAAGCTCGGTGCATTTTTTCAAGGTTGTTTCGGGCATGACCTCGGCGCCGTAGGTGATGTACTTGAGCGACGAGAGGTCATAGCGCGCGTAGGCCTCGCTGAGGATCAGCATGTTCAAAAAGCTCGGCGACACGGGCAGCACATCCACCTTGTGGTCCTGTATGGCTTTGCAGACCGTGTCCGGCAGGCGGTCCTGCACCGTAATGATGCATGAGCCATTGCTCAGGGAGTACAGCATGGTGTCCACGCCGCCGATATGGTCGTAGAGCAGGAAGGTGAGCGTGCGCAGGTTCTGACGCCGCACCTTGTATTTTTCCAGGAGCCGGGCAAAATCATGCACCGCCGCCTTGCCCGCGCCGGTTGAGCCCGAGGAGAACAGCACGAGGCCCGGGTGGCCGTTGTCGCGCAGGCAGGCATAATGCTCATGCTCGGCCCTGCGGGCAAAGGTTGTAAAGGTCGCATTGTCGTCGGCATCCATGGTGAAGCAGGCTTCCGACATGCCCACCTCGATATACTCATTGCGCTTTGCTTCATTCAGAACGGTGAGGGGAATAATGATGCAGCATTTCTGGATGAGCGCCAGCAGCAGGGCGATGGAGTTGGGCGAATAATCCCCGAGAATGACGACCACCGTGCCGGGCTTGACGTTTTTCGCCTCAAGATCCTTGCACCAGAAATCAAACCGCTCAAGAAGCCAGGCATAGCTGACAGTTGTGTTTTTCCAGACCATGGCCTCGGCGTCAATGTTTTCCCTGAAAACCTCAAGCAAAAAATTGATATGCATATCTCAGATTCCTCCCAGATAGATGACCTGCCCGGTAACAAAATCGCTTTCGGGCCTGATGAAAAAATCGATGACATTGGTAATATCGGGAAACTCGCCGAACCGGTGCACGGCCTGCTGCTCAAGCAGCCGGTCTATTTTTCCCTTGGGCACGCTCTTAATGAGATCGGTCTTGGTGGGCGTGGGCCCGACAGCATTGACCGTGATGCCCAGGTCCCCCAGCTCGCGGGCCATGATTTCGGTCAGGTTGCACACAGCCGCCTTGGAGGATGCGTAGATTGCCTCGCCCTGGAGCTTCATGGCGGTGGCGACGGTGGCGAAGTTGACAATGCGGCCCCATTTCCGCTTCATCATCAGTTTTGCCGCTTCGCGGGTAAATAAAAATGTTCCCACCACATTGGTGTTGAGCACGCGGTGCACGGTTGACAGGGGCGTCAGAATGACGTGATTCATGGAGGCAACGCCGGCATTGTTGATGAGCACGTCAAGGCGCCCTTCGCGCCTGCCTATTTCAGCAAACATGCCCTTTACTTTTTCCTCGTCAGACACATTGAGGCAGAAGTGATAATAGGTATCGTAGGCGAAGTCGGCCGGCTCGCGGCTGCAGCCATAGATGATCCAGCCCCGCTGGATATAATAGTCGACCAGGTATTTGCCGATGCCCTTACGGGTGCCGGTGATCAGCATTACGCCCTGCTGGCTCATGGTGCTATCCTTTCGTGGAGGGGGTCAGTTGGATTTTTCTTTTACAAGCATGACAATGTAGTTTGCCAGCGACTCGACTGATTTGAAAGGGCTGTTTTTTTGCGACATGGCCCGATCGTCGGCAAGGGTGATAGAGATATTGAGGGTTTCCTGCACTTTCTGCTCTGCGGCTACGATAAGGTTTACGAGGGTGAGGGAATCAAGTACGCCTTCCCTGCCGAAAAGCAGGGTGCTTTTCTCAGCCGCGATTGTCTGGCCGGCTGGCAATTGCTCATTTATCTCCTGGATGGCGGCAAACAGTATCTGATCGACCTGGCTTTCAATGCTCATAGGGGCTCCTTTGGTAATGGTTTTATAATATCTTTTTAAACAAGAAGTGCTGCTGTTGGTTTCGCAGAGGTGGCATCTTTCAAACAATAAAAAAAGTATAGGATATCCAGCGTGATTTCAAAAGATATTTTTTACCGGCAGCGGGTTT